>JAQCLA010000116.1 GCA_027592105.1 Pseudomonadota bacterium
GTCGGAAATCAGCCGCCACGCGGTCACGCATCTGAGCTGCGCGCCCGTGGTGCTTTACATGCTGCTCGACCACGCCAAGAAACCGCCGCCCGTGCGGGTCAAGGTCACGACCGGGGGGGCCGCGCCCACGCCCGCGCTGCTGTCCGGGCTTTCCAAGCTCGGCTTCGATCTCAGCCACATGTACGGGCTGACCGAAAGCTACGGCCCAGCCACGATCAACGATCCCAGCGACCCGGAGGCCGATATCGACACGCGCGCGGCGCTGATGGCCCGCCAAGGGCGCCGCCACGCCACCGCTGGCCGCGCGCGAGTAGTGGATGAAGCGGGCCAAGATGTGCCTGCCGATGGGGTGACGATGGGCGAGATCGTCTTGGCCGGAAACACTATCATGGCGGGCTACTACCGAAACGCGGAGGCGACCGAGGCGGCCTTTTCGGGGGGCATGTTCCGCACCGGCGATCTGGCCGTGGTCCACCCCGATGGGCAGATCCAGATCCGCGACCGCGCTAAGGATATCATCATCACCGGCGGCGAGAATGTCTCGAGCCTCGAGGTGGAAACGGTGCTGCACCGCCACCCCGATGTGCTGTTGGCCGCCGTCGTCGCGGCCCCCGACCCGAAATGGGGCGAAACACCTTGGGCCTTTATCGAGCCACGCCAAGGTGTCGCGCTGACCGCCGAGGCGCTGGCGGCCTTTTGCAAAGAAAACCTCGCGGGATACAAACGCCCCCGCCATTTCGTGTTCGGCCCCCTGCCCCGCACGGCGACAGGGAAAATCCAGAAATTCGTCTTGCGTGAGAACGCGGCCCGCATGCTTGCGCGCGAGCCTGCGCAATGAGCGCGCACCCCACCCCAGAGATCGACGCAGCAGCCCTTGCCACCTGGCTGGCCGCGCGGCTGCCGGGTGCGGGTCTGCCGGGCCTGTCCCGGATCGGCGGCGGGCAGTCCAACCCCACATGGTTCGTCGATTGGGGGGGCGCGCGCTTGGTGCTGCGCAAAAAACCCGAAGGTCCGATCCTGCCCGGCGCGCATGCGGTCGAGCGCGAGTTTCGCGTGCTCAGCGCGCTGTGGAACACCGATGTCCCCGTGCCCCGCGCGCTTTGGTTGGAGGAGGATGCCACCATCCTCGGCACCCCTTTCTATGTCATGGAACGGCTGGAGGGGCGTGTGTTCGCCGACACCACCCTGCCCGGTGTCACGCCGGACGACAGGCAGGCGATGTATCGCGACATGGCCCGCGTGCTGGCGCGGCTTCATGCCGTGCGCCCGGCGGATGTTGGGCTGTCTGATTTCGGCAAGCCCGGCAATTACTTCGCCCGCCAGATCGCGCGCTGGACAAGGCAATATGTGGAATCGACCGGCCCGCGCATCGCCGCCCTCGATCATCTGGTCGATTGGTTGCCCGCCAACATGCCCGAGGACGACGGGGCGGTGTCGATCGCGCATGGTGATTTCCGGGTGGGCAATCTGATGTGGCACATGACCGAGCCGCGCGTGATCGGGGTTTTGGATTGGGAATTGTCCACGCTTGGCCACCCCTTGGCCGATCTGGGGTTCTGCGCCATCCCTTGGCACTCGAGCACCGAAGAATATGCAGGGCTTTTGGGCAGCGATTGGCAAGCGGCAGGTATCCCCAGCCGCGATGATTTCGTGGCGGAATACTTTGCCCATGCCGCACCCACCGGGCCGCTTTTGCCCTTTCACATCGCCTTTGCGCTGTTTCGCTTTGCCGTGATCTTCGTCGGCATTGCCGATCGCGCAAGGGCAGGCTCGGCCGCCTCGGCCGAGGCGGCGACCCTTGGCCCCTTGGCCGCCCGCTTTGCTGCGCGCGCCCTCGAAGTCATTGACACACAAACCATATCAGGGAGGGGACGCGATGCTCGTGTTTAGGGCTGTCGACACGCTGAACATCGCGATCGGCAAGGCCATCAGCATGCTGATCTGGGCGGGCATCGTCGTGCTCGTCTACGAGGTGGTGGCGCGCTACGTCTTCGGCCAGCCGACGCTTTGGGCGCATGGCTATACCCAGCGCATCTTTGGCGCCTATTTCGTGCTGGTGGGCGCCTATACGCTGATCCGCAACGACCATGTGCGCGTCGATCTGCTTCTCAATACCGGCGGGCCACGCAGGCGCGCGGCGCTCGACCTCGTCAATTTTGCCTTTCTGGTGATCTGGGGCGCGGTGCTGAGCTGGGAGGCGTTCTGGTTCTTCGAAGACAGCTGGCGGTTCAACGAGGTCGATGAAAGCGCGCTGCGCCATCCGATGTGGCCGATCAAGCTGGCCATGTTCGTTGGCGTGGCGCTGATCACGCTGCAAGGTGTCGTCGAGGCACTGCGCGCGTTGATCCGCTTCATCTATCCCGCGGCCGATGTCGGCCGCGACGTCACCGGCACGGGGAGCGCTGCACAATGACGCCCGAACTCCTGACGATCGGCATGTTCAGCATGCTGTTGGTGGCGATCCTTTTGGGTGTGTCGCTGTCATTCGCGCTTGGCGGCACGGCAGTGGTGTTCGGCCTCTTGGTCTTTGGACCCAATGGCATGTTCACCATCGTGTCGACGATGTTCGGCTCGATGTGGTCGATCCTGTTGTCGGCCATTCCGCTCTTTGTGTTCATCGGCGTGGCGCTTGCGCGGTCCAAGATCGCCGAAGATCTCTACCAATCCTTCTACCTCTGGTCGGGGCGGATGCCCGGCGGCTTGCTGATCGGCACCTCGGGCTTTGCCGCCACGCTGTCGGCGATGACAGGCAGCTGCGCGGCCTCGACCGTGACCACGGGTCTTGTTGGCATGCCCGCTATGGCCCAGCGCGGCTATGATCGGCGGTTCGTCTTGGGCACCATCGGAGCCTCGGGCACATTGGGCATTCTGATCCCGCCTTCGATCACGCTGATCTTGATCGGGATGCAGACAGGCCAATCAGTCGGGCGGCTTTTCATGGGTGGTCTGGCAGCGGGTCTGCTGCTTTTGGCGATGTTCATGGCGTATATCGCGATCCGCAGCCGCATGCACCCCGAACTGGCCCCGCCGTCGCTGACCACAGCGCCCATCGCCGAGCGGCTGAAATCGCTGCGCGCGGTGATCTTGCCGCTGGTGGTGATCTTGTCGGTGCTGGTCTCGATCTTCGCGGGCATCGCCACACCGACCGAGGCCGCAGCAGTGGGCGCGCTGGCCGTGGTGATCTCGGTCGCGATCCGGGGTGAGCTGAATTGGAGCTATGTGCGCAAGGTCAGCCATGACACCGCCTCGATGACGGGGATGGTGATCTGGATCGTCTTTGGCGCCTCGGCCTTTGTCGCGGTCTATGGCGGCGGCGGCGGCACGCGCTTCATGCAAAGCTTTTTGCTGGGGCTTGAGATCGAACCTTGGATGATGATCTTGCTCATGCAGCTCATCACGCTGGTCTTGGGGATGTTCCTCGATCCGGTGGGCATCATCCTTTTGGTGCTGCCGATTTTCTTTCCGATCGTCACCACCTTGGGCTTTGACCCGATCTGGTTTTGCATCCTGTTCCAGCTGAACCTGTGCATCGGCTATATCTCGCCGCCCTTCGGCTACAACCTGTTCTACCTCAAAACACTCAGCCCGGAGACGCCGATCCTTGAGATTTACAAGGCGATCTTTCCGTTCTTTTTCCTGATGCTGGCCACGGGGGCTGCGATTTTCCTGTTCCCCGAGCTTGTGACCAGCTTCACCGCAATCCCCGCGCGTTGAGGCGCCGGGGGGACTATCCACCAGAGGAGGAGAAGACCATGACCAAGAAGATCCAACCGCTTTCACGCCGCGGCTTTTTCGCCGCGTCGGCGGGCGCTGCGGCGGGGGTGACGCTCGCGGCACCTGCGGCGATCGCGCAAACCAAAACGGTTTGGCGAATGCAGACGCATTGGCCCACCGGCAACTGGTATTACGAAGATGTCTTCGTGAAGTTCTGTAACCGCATCACCGCGGCCACCGGCGGCGAGCTGACAATCGAGCCGCATGCCCCCGAAAGCCTCGTGCCGACGGGCGAGGTGCTCAACGCCGTGCGCCGCGGCCTGCTGGAAAGCGCCTTCATCTACCCCGCCTATTGGATCGGGCGCGTGCCTGCTGCTGGTCACCTGAACGGCCATATCGGCGTTTGGGATCGCCACGAAGAGCAAGACATCTTCTACTACGAGATGGGCGGCCTCGACATCATCCGTGAAGCCTATGCCGAGCAGGGCGTCTATCAGGTCGGCCCCGTCTCCTATTCGGGTCTGACGCTCTGGGGCAACCGCCCGCTGCGCACTACCGCCGATTTCGCGGGCTGGCCCGTGCGTTCGACAGGGGCAGCTGGCCTGGTGTTGGCCAAGATGGGCGCATCGCCTGTCTCGATCCCCGGCGGCGAGCTTTACCAAGCGCTTCAGTCCGGTGTCGTGGATGGCGCGCATTGGGGCTCGACCTCGACGGCTTGGGGCATGAACTTCCAGGAAGTGTGTAAATACGTCATGGAGCCCGACCTGCTTGGCCATCTGAACGGCGAAGTGATGGTCGGGCTTGATGCTTGGAATGCAGTGGGCGATGATATCCGCGCAACCGTATCCGAGATCGTGCGCGCAACCTCGGCCGAGGCGGCGGCGCATTTCTTGTATCGCGACCTGACGTTCAAACAGGAATTCGTCAATGCCCGTGGCGGTGAATTGGTCACGATCGATGATGATGCACTGGCCGCATTGCGCGCTGCATCGCTGTCGGTCGTCGATGATTTCTCGGCACAAGACCCGACCTATTGCGGTCGTCTGGGCGAGATGCTGCACGAGTTCTTGCGCACCACTGGCCGCGCCTGATCGCGCGGAGCGGACATAAACGCGCGGGGGCCGGTTCGCCGGCCCTCGTTTTTCCAAGACCCAATACCGGATGAGGATATCATGACCCTGCCCAGCACGATGACCGTTGTCGAAATCTCGCAATATGGCGGCCCCGAGGTCTTGATCCCCGCAACGGCCCCTGTGCCTGTCCCAGATGACGACCAGATCTTGATCCGCATCGCTTATGCGGGTGTGAACCGCCCCGACGCGCTCCAGCGCGCGGGCAATTATGCCCCACCCAAAGGTGCCTCGCCCCTGCCCGGGCTGGAGGCCGCGGGCCATGTCGCAGCCATCGGCGCGAATGTCACCCGCTGGAAAGTCGGCGATGCGGTCTGCGCGCTGTTGCCGGGTGGGGGCTATGCCGAATACGCCGTCACCGCCGCAGATCACGCGCTGCCCGTGCCGAAAGGCATGACGCTGGAGGCCGCGGCGGGCCTGTGCGAGACCTTCTATACCGTCTGGACCAATGTCTTCATGCGCGGCGGCCTGCAGGCGGGTGAGCGCTTCTTGGTGCATGGCGGTGCCTCCGGCATCGGGACGACGGCGATCCAGCTGGCCCATCTGCGCGGCGCGCGCGTTTTCGCGACCGCAGGCAATGACGCGAAATGCGCCGCTTGCGAAAAGCTTGGGGCCGAGGTGGCGTTCAACTACCGCAATACCGATTTCGTGGCTGCCATGCGGGCCGAAGGCGGGGCTGATCTGATCCTCGACATGGTGGGCGGCGACTATATCGCGCGCAATCTTGATGCCTTGGCGATGGATGGGCGGTTGGTGCAGATCGCCTATCTGCAAGGCTCCAAGGTCTCGCTCGACATGATGCAGGTGATGACCCGGCGTTTGACGATCACGGGCTCCACCCTGCGCCCGCAATCCCATGCGGCCAAGGCCACCATCGCCCGCGCGCTAGAGGCCGAGGTCTGGCCGCATCTGGAAAGCGGCGCGATTGCGCCGGTGATGGACAGTGTCTTTGATCTGGCCGATGCGGCATCGGCCCACGCACGGATGGAGAGTGCCGCCAATATCGGCAAGATCATTCTCAAGGTCGCCGGGGCATGAGCGATTGGCGCGATCATGACAGCTCGGCCCGACATTGGGTCGCGTCCAGCCAAACGCCGGGGCTGAATTTGGCACTGCGTGGACGGGGCACGCAGGGGCCGCCCGTCTTGTTCGTGCATGGCGCGACATTCTCTGGGCGGCTATTTGATATTCCTCATCCGGGGCTAAACTGGTTGCAAGTAGCCGCCGATGCGGGGTTTTCCGCCTATGCCATCGACATTCGCGGCTATGGGCTGTCCAAGCCCGACGCCTTTCCCGAAGGGCGAGCTTACGCGACAGGCGCAGAAGCCATTTCCGATATCGCGGATGCGGTCGATTGGATCGCGGCGCGCCACAGGGGCGCACAAGTAGCGCTGGTGGGCTGGTCATGGGGCACGCTGACGACCTCGCGCTATGTGATCGGTCACGGCGCAGGCAAGATCAGCGCGCTGGCACTTTACGCCCCGATCTATGCCGAGGTGAATGAGGATTGGATCGCGGTGATGGCCGATCCGGCAGACAAGACACGCCACCGCGATTTCGGCCCCTATCGCCGCGTCGATCTGGCCGACACCCGCGCGCGCTGGGATGCGCAGCTGCCCCAAGGTGCCGATTGGCGGGACGAGGCGTTGCTGCAAGCGATGGTCGACGCCTCCATCGCCGATGATGGTGACGACAGCGCCTATTTTCGGGTGCCCAACGGCACCTTCCTTGATCTGTGGGAATGTTTCAACGGGCGGCCCATCCATGACCCCGGGGCTATCACTTGCCCCACCCTTCTGATCCGCGGCGCGCAAGACCCGACCTCGACCCGCAGCGACAGCTTGGCGCTGTTCGACAAGCTGGGGGCGGCGGATCGGTCCTATGTCGAGATCGCGGGCGGCACCCATTTCATCAATGCCGAGACCCGCGCGCCCGCGCTTTTCGATGCAGTCAATGCGTTCTTGCACCTGACGGCCAAAGCCTAGGCACGCCGTCCGGCCTTCTGCAATCCCGAGAGCGCCATGGTGACAAGCCCGATCGCCAACCCCCAAAATGGCGCGCCGATGGACCAGATCGACACGCCCGAGGCCGTCACAGCAAAGGTCAGCGCAGGCGGAAAACCGTCACCACCGCCCCCGAAAGCCGCCCGAAGCGCACCCATGAAAGGCCCGATCAGCGCCAGGCCGGCTAGGATCGTGATCAACTCTGGCGGCAGGCTGGCCGCGATCACGACAACCGAGGCCCCGATCAACGCCAAACCGGCATATCCCGCGCCATAGGCAAGGCCAGCTTTCCACCGCTCGCCCGGATCGGGATGCGCATCGGGCCCTGTGCAGATCGCCGCCGTGATCGCGGCAAGGCTGGTGGTATGGCCCCCAAAGGGCGCGCTCAGCAGCGACAAGACACCCGTGACAGACAGAATCGTCGGCACCGGCGGCGCGTAGCCATCGGCCCGGAGCACCGCGACACCGGGCAAGTTCTGCGAGGCCATGGTCACAACATAAAGCGGCAGGGCAAGGCCCAAAGCCACGCCCGCATCGAAAACCGGCACGATCATTACCGGCGCCGCAAGGGCAAGCGCTGGCAGCGGTTCGTGCATCCCCAAGCTCAGCACGATCCCCACGCCCAGGCAAATGGATGCGATCACCGCCCAAGCTGCCGACCAAAGTCGCACCAACAAAAAGGCCACCACCATCGGCAGGCCGAGAGCGGCAAAGGCGACGCTGTCCACCACAGCGCCCACGACGAAATTGAACAAGACCCCGGCCAAAAGCGCCGTGGCCAGCGCCGTTGGGATACGGGCAATCTCCGTCCCTAAGGGCCGGATCAAGCCCGTCAGCACGATCAATGCGCCTGCGACCAGAAAGGCCCCGACCGCCTGCGCCATATCGATCCCGGTCGAGGCCGCGATCAAGGCCGCGCCCGGTGTCGACCATGCCAGAACCACGGGCAT
>JAQCLA010000117.1 GCA_027592105.1 Pseudomonadota bacterium
ATCGGCCCAGCCCTCGAAGAGCTGTCCGAGGAATATGCCGGTCGCGTCAAGATCGTGAAGGTCAATGTCGACGAAAACCCGCAAGCCCCCATGCAGATGGGCGTGCGTGGCATCCCTGCCTTGTTCATGTTCAAGGATGGCGAAGTCGTCTCCAACAAGATCGGCGCAGCCCCCAAGGCCGCGCTGCAAAAATGGATCGACGACGCGGTCTGATACCGCGCGCGGCTATCGCTGAAAGGCGCTCCTTGGGGCGCCTTTTCGTTTCCGTATCAGCGCTACTCAGTTTCGCCCCAAAAGCCCGTTCAACACCCGCATCAGGATTTGCTCGGCCTCGTCTTGCGGGGCGGTTCCCGGAAACGCCCCCTGTGGGCGGGCCGCTTGCGGGCGGGCCAGCGCCTCGGCCACCGGGTCGATCGTGGGCAAGGGGCTGGCGGGAAGATCGCGGTGGATGCGCTCCATCGTCTGGCGCCAGATCTCGGCCGGAAGCCCGCCACCAGTCACGCCCGTCAAGGGGCTGTTGTCATCATAGCCCATCCAGACCCCCGCGACGTAATCGCCGGTAAAGCCTACGAACCAAGCATCGCGCTGGCTATTGGTGGTGCCTGTCTTACCCGCCACGGGCCGATCAGCCAACCGCGCGCGCTGTCCTGTGCCCTCGGCCACGGCCACCGACATCATATAGGTCAATTGCCGCGCCGCGCTTTCCGAGATGACGCGCTCTTGGATCCCTGTCATCTGCGCAAACATCGGATTGGCATCGCCCACCAACCGCAATTCCTGCACCCCAAAGGGCAAAACCGCCGAGCCGCCGTTCAAAATGCCCGCATAGGCCCCGGTCATTTCGATCAGCGTCGCCTCGGATGCACCCAGCGCTAGCGCCGGCCCCGCCGCCAGATCGCTGGCGATGCCAAACTCGGCGGCAACCGTGCGCACCAAATCGCGGCCAACCTCTTCGGAGAGCCGCACCGCGGCGGTGTTGAGCGACCGCGCCAACGCCTCGGTCAGCGTCACCTCGCCGTAAAACTCGCCCGTGTAATTCTCGGGCGACCAAGGGCCAGAGCCGGGAATATTGATCGTCAGGGCCGCATCAAGGATCAGATCATCGAACCGCCACCCCAGATCAAGGGCTGCGGCATAGACGAAGGGCTTAAAGCTCGATCCCGTCTGCCGCATCGCTTGTGACGCGCGGTTGAACAATCCCGTGCCGGCCGTATCGCGCCCGCCCACCATCGCGCGCACGGCACCATCGGCCGACATCACCACGATTGCCGCCTGCGCCTCCGAGCCTGCGCGCACTTGGTTCTCAAAGACCTCGGCAAGTGCGGCTTCGGCGGCTGCCTGCATCGCCGGGTCAAAGGTGGTGCCGATGATCACATCCTCGGTCGTGTCGCGGGTCAGGAAATCGGGGCCGCTTGCCATGATCCAATCGGCAAAAGCGCCGCCGCGATCTTGCCGTGCCGCTTGCGACAGCGTGGCGGGTGCGGCTTGCGCGGTGGCGGCCTCCGCCGCGCTCAGATAGCCCTGATCCTCCATCAGCCGCAGCACGGTGGCCGCGCGGCGCTGGGCGCGCTCAAGGTTGCGCGTCGGCGCATAATATGAGGGCGCAACCAGCAACCCCGCCAGCATCGCCGCCTGTTGCGGGCTGACCGAAGCCGCCGAGACGCCGAAATAGCGCTGTGCCGCTGCCTCGAAACCGCGCGTGCCCGCCCCAAGGAAAGCGCGGTTCATGTAGATCGACAGGATCTCATCCTTGGAATAGCGAAACTCCATCGCCAAGGCGAAGGGCATTTCCTGCACCTTGCGCCACAGCGTCGTGCGCCGACAATCTTGCTCATAGGCGGCCTCGTTCTCCCATGCCGCCGCGTCGAATGGCACGCCCAGACACATCAGCTTGGCCACCTGTTGGGTGATGGTTGATCCACCATGCCCCGACAGCGGGCCGCGCCCCTCGCTCAGATTGATCCGAATCGCGCTGGCGATGCCGCGCGGGCTGATGCCGAAATGGCGGTAAAAGCGCCGATCCTCGGTCGCGACAATAGCATGCACCAGATGCGGGCTGACGCTGGCCGGATCAATCGCGCCGCCGAACTGATCGCCGCGCCACGCAAATACCGTGCCGTCGCGGTCCAGCATCGTAACCGAGCCGCGCGTGCGCGCATCCACCACCGCCGCCAGATCGGGCAATTGCGCGTAATAATAGCTGGTTGCGGCCCCCAAGATCAGCATCACCACCACGGTGCCGCGCCAGATCAGCCCCCAGATGATGCGCCAGATCAGCCCGAAAAACGCCCCGATCCAGCCGCGCAACCCATTTGGTCGTGGCCGCGCGCGCCGCGTCTTGCGTGGCTTGGGCGGGCTTTTGCGCACCGGCTGCCCCACCGCAGCACCACGCCGATCCGCAACAATGCGGCGACCGCTCGCGCTGGGCCTACGCCCGTTTCCGGAACTACTCATCTCACTGACCTGCCTCTTTTTGCGTGAAACATATGCAAATTTGAGTCGCTTGTGCACTCAATTCGCCGCAGTGCCGCATCTTTACTTCGCACAAAATTTAATCATGGAAACGGATTTGCGCAAAAATAATGCAACTTCGCCTCCCGGTTGCGTGGATTCGTGCCGCAAGGATTGCCCCCAGCCCGCCTGCTGCATGTCTTGAGGCAGTGTCGGCCGCAAATGGTCGGGTCGGCCGAAAAAACCGGACCAACAACCGGAAGGGGTAAGACGTGAAACTCATTATTGCAGCGATCAAGCCGTTCAAGCTCGAGGAGGTCCGGGAAGCCCTGACCACCATCGGCGTGCGCGGCATGATGGTGACCGAGATCAAAGGCTTTGGCTCGCAGTCCGGTCACACCGAAATCTATCGCGGCGCGGAATACGCCGTGAACTTCGTGCCGAAAGTAAAGCTCGAGATCGTGGTGTCTGACGGCATGGCCGACCAAGTGGTCGAAACCATCCAAAAGACGGCCAAGACCGACAAGATCGGCGACGGCAAGATCTTCGTTCTCGATGTGGAAAGCGCAGTGCGCGTCCGCACGGGCGAGACCAACGACGACGCGGTCTGATCCCGCGCCCTTTCGACGAAAAGGATATCGTAGAGATGAATACAAAGTTTCTCCTCCCGCTCGCAGCCGTGGCAACCGCCGCGCTTGCGCCGAGCATGGGCCTCGCCCAGGAGGCCTCGACCGCGCCTGCGGCTGAAACCTCCTATATCTTCACAACGCTGCTGTTCTTGATCGGTGGCTTCCTCGTGTTCTGGATGGCTGCGGGTTTTGCGATGCTCGAGGCGGGCCTCGTGCGCTCCAAGAACGTCACGATGCAGTTGACCAAGAATATCGCGCTCTTCTCCATCGCGGCGATCATGTACTGGCTGGTCGGCTTCGGGATCATGTATCCCGGCGAATGGCTGATCGAAGGCTGGCTTGGTCCCTTCTTCGCCGTCACCTCGCTCGAGCCGATGGGCATCGGCGCGGCCGATGCGACGCTTGATTACGCCTCTGTTGGCTCGGATTTCTTCTTCCAGCTGATGTTCTGCGCCACAACCGCTTCTATCGTCTCGGGCACCTTGGCCGAGCGGATGAAGCTGTGGCCCTTCCTTGTCTTCGTTGTCGTGCTGACCGGCTTCATCTACCCGATCGAAGCATCCTGGCAGTGGGGCGGCGGCTGGCTGTCGGAAGCGGGCTTCCACGACTTCGCAGGCTCGACCCTGGTCCATGCCGCAGGCGGTGCTGCTGCGCTGGCTGGTGCCATCATCCTTGGGCCGCGTATCGGCAAGTACAAGGACGGCAAGGTTGTTCCGATGCCCGGTTCGAACCTCGCACTTGCCACCTTGGGTACCTTCATCCTGTGGCTGGGTTGGTTCGGCTTCAATGGCGGCTCGCAGCTTGCCATGGGCACCGTGGGTGATGTCACCGATGTGTCGCGCATCTTCGCCAATACCAACATGGCGGCTGCCGCTGGTGCGGTTGCAGCGTTGATCCTGACGCAGATCCTCTATGGCAAGGTCGACTTGACCATGGTGCTGAACGGTGCGCTGGCCGGCCTCGTGTCGATCACCGCTGAGCCGCTGGCCCCCTCGCTGTTCTTGTCGCTAATCATCGGCGCAATCGGTGGCTTGATCGTCGTCGTGACGGTTCCGCTGCTCGACAAGCTCAAGATCGACGATGTTGTGGGTGCCATTCCGGTCCACTTCTTCGCTGGTATTTGGGGCACTTTGGCGGTGGTTCTGACCGGTGGCTACACCGGCGAGGCGACACTGGGCGCACAGATCCTCGGCATCGTGGCGATCATCGCCTTCGTCTTCGTGACCTCGCTGATCGTGTGGGTCATCCTCAAGGCGGTCATGGGCCTGCGTGTCAGCGCCGAAGCCGAGGTCAACGGCCTCGATGTCTCGGAACTGGGCATGGAAGCCTACCCTGATTTCACCAAAGGCTGATCCGTCTCCTCCCTTCGGATCATCTTGGGGGCGCCTTCGGGCGCCCCTTTTTTCGTCAGCCTATCGACCTGACCCCACATGCCGCTCGCCGCGTGCTGCGGCCAGCTTGATCTGGCGCTGACGTTCGCGAAACCGCGCGCGGTCGGCCTCGGTATAATCATCCATGCAGCGATGGCACTGCACCCCTTCCTCATAGGCGGGATGCGCCCGATCCGTGTCTTCCAGCGGCCGCCTGCAGGCCCGGCATAGCCCATAGGGCAAGACCGTCAGCCCATGCCCAACGGCCACCCGCTCGTCAAAGACGAAACAGCCCCCATCCCAAAGACTGTCTTCCTGCGGCACCTCTTCGAGGTACTTCAAGATGCCACCCTTCAGGTGATAAACCTCCTCCACGCCCTGCGCCTTGAGGAAGGCCGTGGATTTCTCGCAGCGAATACCGCCGGTACAAAACATGGCGATGCGCTTGTTGTGAAAGCGGTCGCGGTTCTTTTCCCACCACGCCGGGAAATCACGAAAACTTTCCGTCTCCGGGTCGACCGCACCCCGAAAGGTGCCGATCGCCACCTCAAAATCGTTGCGCGTGTCGATCACGGCCACATCGGGCGCGCTGATCAGATCATTCCACGCTTCGGGTGCCACATATGTCCCCACAATGGCGCGCGGGTCTGTGCCGGGCACGCCCATTGTCACGATCTCGCGCTTGATGCGCACCTTCATCCGGCCAAAGGGCTGGGTGGCGGCCGTGCTTTCCTTCCACTCCAGATCGGTGCAGCCGGGCAGGGCGCGGATATGGGCCAACACCGCGTCGATCCCATCGCGTGGCCCGGCGATGGTGCCATTGATCCCCTCGCCCGCCAAAAGCAGCGTACCCATCACATCATGGTCGGTGCAGACCGCGAAAAGCGGCGCGCGCAGCGCCTCGGGCGCGGTAAAGGGGGTGAATTTGTAAAGTGCGGCGACGATGATCATGGGTGCCAGATACGCCGTTGCGCCGCGCCGCTCAAGCCGTAGGGTAGGGCAAGCTGACTCATCCCAGCCGGAGGAACCGATGCACGCCACCACCCATGCGCTTCTCGTCATCGACGTTCAGAATGATTTTTGCCCCGGCGGCGCGCTGGCCGTGCCGGGCGGCGATACCATCGTGGCAGGCATCAACGCGCTGATGGCTGATTTCGCCACCGTGATCGTGACGCAAGATTGGCACCCAGCGGGCCACTCCTCTTTCGCCAGCACGCATCCCGGCCGCGCGCCGCTTGCGATGGTCACCATGCCCTATGGCCCGCAGGTGCTTTGGCCCGATCACTGCGTGCAAGGCACAGGCGGGGCTGCGTTTCACCCCGCCCTTGAGACCGACCGCGCTGATCTCATCATCCGCAAGGGCATGAACCCCGCCATCGACAGCTATTCGGCCTTTTTCGAGAATGACCGCACAACGCCCACGGGCCTTGATGGCTACCTGCGCAGCCGTGGCATCGACCAGCTGACGATGGTCGGCCTCGCCACGGATTTTTGCGTGAACTACTCGGCGCTGGATGCCGCCAAGCTGGGCTTTGGCGTGCGCGTCGCCCAAGATCTCTGCCGTGCTATTGATCTGGATGGCTCTCTGGCGGCGGCGCAAACAGCGATGCGCGCCTGCGGTGTCACGCTCGCCTGAACCCGCTCATTCAGCAGGCAGCAAATCCCGCGCCCCGCCGCGCCGCGCCAAAACCGCGTCGGCCAAGTAGATGCCCGCGACAATCGAGCCAAAGCCGATGATCGCGCTGACCCCCAAGCTCGGCAAACCGGCCAGACCTGCACCCACGGTGCAACCGCCCGCCAAAACACCACCCACACCCATCAGCGCTGCCCCGCCAAGGCTCCGCCCCATCTGGCCTGCGCTCTCAAAACTCTCCAAGCGGAACCGCCGCGTGGCGATCGCCGCGACAAGCGCGCCGGCCAAAGCGCCGCCCACCAGACCGCCACCAAAGCCGACACTGGTCACCTGCGCGGCAACCCCCCAAAACAGCGCCTCGGCCCAAGGTCCGGTGAAACCCAAGCCTTCCAGCGCAATGGGATCGAATTCGTCAAACAGCACAAAGCCCGTCCCGACCCATGCCAAGGGCACCAACGCCCCGATCGCAGCACCACCCAGCAAGCTCGGCCAGCGCGCCCCTGCGCGCAGCACCACCAACAGCGCCGCCGCCGCGATCACGGCCGCCCAGAGCCACGCCGCCCCCGGCAAGGCTCCCAGCGGCACAACCATAGCGCCCAAGCTCATGCGCAAAGGTGCCAGCGCGCCCTGCAGTGTCGCCTGCGCCGCCAAGGCCGCCACCACGATCGCCACCAGGGCGCGCAAATTCCCCGTCGCTGACAGCACCGTCAACCGCGACAGGCACCCACGCGCCAACACCGTGCCAAGCCCAAAGAGCAAGCCACCCAGAACCAATCCCAACACCGGCACGCTCTGCGCGCCAAAGCGATGCCCCTCGAACGACAACAGCCCCATGGCCACCGCACCTTGCGTGCCGATCACCGCCACGACAAGCGCCATGGCCCAAACCGCCCGCGCATCGGCACGCTCGCCCGTGGGGCCGACCAAGGCCCGGCGCAGGCAAAAACGTGTCAGCTGCGCCAGCGCCCCGAAACACAGGCCAATCGCCGCCCCAAACCAAAGCGCGGCTGCCTGTGGCGTGATCTCAAGACCCAAGGTTTCGAACATGAAAACGCTCCGACAGGCAGGAATGGCCCAACCCGCGACATAGGCCATGGTCACGCGCAGGGCAAATCCCATTATCGGACGAAAAACGCCGGAAATCGGCGCAAGGCGAAACACATGTTCCAAATCATGCCCGAATAAGTAACAAGATCGGTCCTCGCGTCCTGTCACCCTGACGCCGGTCCCTATTTGCAAGGCTCAGCCGATCACGCCCTGCCAAAGCCAGACCTTGGTGCCGGAATGATCCACCGGCCCCAGCGGCGCGAGCGACAGGCCCGTGGCCTGCGCCAAGCCCTTGTCGGGCGTCACGATCCCAACCTTCCAGCCCGCAAAGCGCGCGCGCAACGTCGCGCCCAAGGCACCATAGACCGCGAACAGCAGTTTCCGTTCCCCGATCCGCGCGCCATAGGGCGGGTTGGTCAAGATGATCCCCGGCGCGATCCCCTCGGACGGCATCAGATCGCTGATCGCTTGCCGGGTGAAGTGACAGATCGCCGATGTGCCCGCGCGTGCGGCATTGCCCTGCGCGCCCCGGATCGCGCCATCATCCCGATCATACCCGAAAAACCGCACGCCCCCTTCTTCGTTTTCCAAATATCCCGGGGAGCGCGAGGGG
>JAQCLA010000118.1 GCA_027592105.1 Pseudomonadota bacterium
CCGCCGGGGGGCTTTGCCCCCCGGAGCCCCCCAGAGTATTTGTGAAGCAAAGATGAAGACAGACGTTGCGCCCTCAATCGTAGCGCAGCTCTGTCGCTTTGCCGCGAAAGATCGTATAGGCCAGCACCGAGTAACCCGCGATCACGGGCACGACGACGCAAGCCCCTACAAAGATGATGAACAGGCTTTCCGGCGCGGAGGCCGCCTCGTAGATCGTCAGGCGCTCTGGCACGACATAGGGGTAAAAGCTGTAGGCCATGCCCAGATAGGCCAGTGCGAAAAGAGACGTCGCCACCGCGAAGGGCAGCCAAGAACGCCGGTCATCGGCAAAGGGCATAGCGCGCAGCATCCGCCAAAGCCAGACGATCAGCAGCCCCGACAAGATCGGAAGCGGCGCAAGGTAGAGCACTTGGGGAAAGCTGAGCCATTTCTCGAAAAGCCGTGTGGAGACCAGCGGCGTGGCCAGAGACACCGCCCCGATACCCAGCACCACGCCCCAAAGGCTTTCGCGGGCCCAACGGACGGATTTATGCTGGAGTTCAGCCTCGGTCTTATGCACCAACCAAGCGGCACCGATGAAGCTATAACCAACTGCCAAGAACACCGCCGTGAGCGTGGCGAAAGCATAGGTTGCCCATGTCTGTTCCAGCCCCATGACATAAAGGCCCAGCATGAAGCCCTGCGCCAGTGCGGTCATCAGTGAGCCGGTAAAGAACAGCCTGTTCCACAACCGCTTGTGATGGTCGCGCGCCTTGGCGCGAAACTCGAACGCCACACCGCGCAGGATCAGCCCCACCAGCATGATGAAAACAGGCAGGTAAAGTGCCGTCAGGATCATCCCATGCGCCTGTGGGAAGGCCACCAGCAAAAGGCCCACCGCCAAGACCAGCCATGTCTCATTGGCGTCCCAAAACGGCCCGATCGAGCCGATCATCTTGTCTTGTTCGGCGGGCGTGGCCAGCGGAAACAAAATGCCCACGCCCAGATCGAAGCCGTCGAGCACCACATAGATCAGGATCGACAGCCCCATCAGCGAGGCGAAGGCCCAAGGCAGCCAATCGGCCGGATTTGCGAAATCGGGCATTGGGTTCACTCCGCCGGGCTGAGAGCCATCACACCGGCCTTGCCGGAATGGCTCATGTCGATGGCGCGCCCATCATCGCCCTTTGCCGCCTTGCGCGCGAGATAGGCAATCACGCCGATATAGGCGAACAAGAGCGCCACATAAATCGCGAGATAGGTGATCAGCGTGCCCAAGACCAAGGGCGCGGGCACATCGGCCACCGCCATCTCGGTCGTCATCACACCTTGTACAAGCCAAGGCTGACGGCCGATTTCGGTGGTGTACCAACCTGCAAGCGTGGCGACCCAACCCGAGAATGCCATCGGCACCAGCGCCCAAAGGATCGGCTTGGGCAGGCCCTCGACGGCCAGCCAATGGCCCGTGATCCGCCCCTGATGCAGCGCGCGACGCCGCCACATGAACCAGACCGAGGCCCAGCTGAGCAACAGCATCGCCATCCCGGTGCCGACCATCACGCGGAAGGACCAGAAAACCGGGGCGACCGGCGGGTGCAGCACAGTGCCATCTTCGGCCACGAAATCATTGAGGCCCTTGAGCACGCCATCCCATTTATGGGTCAGGATGAATGACGCCAGACCGGGGATTTCAAAGGCCATGTGATTGGTCCGCGCCGCCTCATCGGGGATGGCGAACAGAACCAGCGGCGCGCCTGCTTGGGTTTCCCAAAGACCCTCCATCGCAGCGACTTTGGCGGGTTGGTATTCCTTGGTGTTGAGCCCATGCAGATCGCCCATGAAGATCTGCACCGGGATCAGAAGCGCGCCGATCGTCACGCCCACCTTGAGCATCGCGCGCACCTCGCGCGAGCGATCCCCGAGCACCCAGCGAAAGGCCGACACGCCGGCAATCAGGAAGCCAACGGTCAGGAAGCTTGCCAGCATCATATGGGCGAAGCGGTAAGGCATCGACGGGTTGAAGATGATCGCCCACCAATCGGTTGCAAAGGCCACGCCATCGATCATCTCGAAACCTTGCGGCGTGTGCATCCATGAATTCAGCACGATGATCCAAAAGGCCGACATGCTGGTACCAAAGGCCACAAGGAATGTCGCCAGCATGTGCAGCCAACCCGGCACGCGGCTGAAACCGAAGAGCATGATACCGATGAACACCGCCTCGAGGAAAAAGGCCGTCAGCACCTCATAGGCCAAAAGCGGCCCCGCGATATTGCCCACGGTTTCCATGAAGCCCGGCCAATTGGTGCCGAACTGAAAGGACATGGTGATGCCCGACACGACCCCCATCGCAAAGGACAGCGCGAAGATCTTTACCCAAAACCGATAGGCGGCCATCCATTTGTCATCGCGCGTTTGCGCGTAGCGGACCCGGAAAAAGAACAAGACCCAGCCCAGCGCGATGGTGATCGTCGGGAACAGGATGTGAAACGAGATATTGGCCGCGAATTGGATGCGGCTAAGGATCAATGTGTCGAGCGCTTCCATGGCTATCGTTCCTATTTACGTTTCGTCAGCGCGGGGAACATGGCCCCGGTCTTGTCGATCAAGCCCGCGATGCGCGAGCCCAGTGTCATCAGCTTGACCAGCCGTTGGGTCTCGAGCTTTTCCATCTCGGCATAAAAGCCGGTCATCATCTCGATCATCTCGCGCAACTCGGCGATGCGCGCCTCGGCGTAATCATCGCCAGCGGGGCCTTGCAGTTCCAACTCGCGCAGCTTGGTCAGGGTTGGGTCGATCTCGCGCTTCTTGCGCTCGGCCACCAATGTGCGCACGATTTCCCACAGGTCGTCTGGAGTGGTGAAATAATCGCGCCTGTCGCCTTGCACATGCTTGAGCCGCACAAGGTTCCAGCTTTGCAGCTCCTTCAAACCCATCGAGGTATTGGAGCGGCTGATGGCAAGCGCATCGGTGATGGTTTCTGCATTCAGTGGCTCGGATGATATGAACAGCAACGCATAGATCTGGCCCACGGTGCGATTGATGCCCCAGCGGCTTCCCATCTCACCGAAGTGCAAAACGAACTCCTGCTGGAGCGAAGTCAGCGTCATTGTCAAAATCCTGTTCGCGCAGTGATTTCAGAAATTTCTGAAATGTAAGTAAACGCATTCGCCGGTAAGGCAACGCCCAACGGCTGCGACACAATGCCAGCCAAGCCAGGCGATGAAAAAGACCCCGCGCCAATATCCGACGCGGGGTTGAGGGGATTGGCGGCCATATGCCGAGGACGTTGGGGACAGGGCGGCCGCAACAGCAGCGTGCGGGTCGACTATGACAGCAAGATGTCGCGCGGATCCTCGACAAATCTTATCCACAGGATTTTGCCGCGTCACAGCAGAATCCAAAGAAAAAAGGCCCCGCTGATCGCGGGGCCTTTCACATCACGTGGCTTTCGCCGCGTGCTTTTGATCAATCTTCGTCGTCGCGCTTGAGCGCTGCGCCCAAGATATCGCCAAGCGATGCGCCCGAGTCGGACGAGCCATACTGCTCGACGGCTTCTTTCTCTTCGGCGATTTCGCGTGCCTTAATCGACAGGCCAAGACGACGGGTCTTGGGGTCGATATTGGTGACGCGCACATCGATCTTGTCGCCGACCTGGAAGCGCTCGGGGCGCTGCTCGGCCCGGTCACGGCTCAGGTCAGAGCGGCGGATGAAGGACTTCATGCCCTCATACTCCACCTCGACACCACCTTCTTCGATCGCCGTGACGGCAACCGTGATGATCGAGCCGCGCTTCACGCCACCGATCGCTTCGGCGAAGGGGTCGCCTTCGACACCCTTGATCGAGAGCGAGATACGCTCCTTGTCGGTGTCGACTTCGGTCACGACGGCCTTGACGATGTCACCCTTGCGGTAATCGTTAATCACATCCTCGCCGCGGCCTTCCCATGTCAGGTCGGACAGGTGGACCATGCCATCGATATCGCCGGGCAGGCCGATGAACAGACCGAACTCGGTGATGTTCTTGACCTCGCCCTCGACGGGCGTGCCGACGGGATGGGTTTCTTCGAACACTTCCCACGGGTTGCGCATGGTCTGCTTGAGGCCGAGCGACACGCGACGCTTGGCGCTGTCGATCTCGAGAACCATGACCTCGACCTCTTGGCTGGTCGAGACGATCTTGCCGGGATGGACGTTCTTCTTGGTCCACGACATTTCCGACACATGGACCAGCCCTTCGACGCCCGGCTCCAGCTCCACGAAGGCGCCGTAATCGGTGATATTGGTCACGCGGCCCGTATGCACGGATTCCAGCGGATAGGTCTTTTCGACAGCATCCCAAGGATCATCCTGCAACTGCTTCATGCCGAGGCTGATGCGGTGCGTGTCTTTGTTGACCTTGATCACCTGAACCTTGACGGTCTCGCCGATGGTCAGCACTTCCTTGGGGTCGTTGACGCGACGCCATGCCATGTCGGTGACGTGGAGAAGACCATCCACACCGCCCAGATCGACGAAGGCACCGTATTCGGTGATGTTCTTGACGACACCATCGACGATATCGCCTTCGCTCAGCTTGCCGATCACCTCGGCGCGCTGTTCGGCGCGTGATTCTTCCAAGATCGCGCGACGCGACACGACAATATTGCCGCGGCGACGGTCCATCTTGAGAATCTGGAACGGCTGCTTGAGGCCCATCAGCGGGCCTGCATCGCGCACAGGGCGAACATCGACTTGGCTGCCGGGCAAGAAGGCCACGGCACCGCCCAGATCGACGGTGAACCCGCCTTTGACCCGGCCAAAGATCGCACCATCGACGCGCTCTTCTGCGGCATAGGCCTTTTCAAGACGATCCCACGCAGCTTCGCGGCGCGCCATTTCGCGGCTGATCACAGCCTCGCCGCGGGCGTTTTCCACGTTGCGCAGGTAAACTTCGACCTCATCGCCAACGGCGATTTCAGGAGCTTCCCCGGGATTTGCGAATTCTTTCAGATCGATACGGCCTTCCATCTTGTAGCCGACATCGATGATGGCTTGGCCCGCTTCGATCGCGATGACCTTGCCGCGTACAACACTGCCCTCGGCGGGTGTGTCGATTTCGAAGCTTTCGTTCAGGAGGGCTTCGAATTCCTCCATGGTGGTTTTAGCGCACATGCGGTTTCAGTTTCCTTTTTGGTGCTTTGCTGGCCGTGCGGTTGTCTCCGCCGGTCTTGGGGTGATCATTGGTCGGGCGGTCCGGAAAACAAAGAGGGCCGGTTACCCGACCCTGCCCGATCTCTTGTTTTCCAGCGTTGACCGCCATGTTGACAGGCGCGCGTATAGCCGCACCCCGCGTGCAACGCAAGGCCCGCGCTAAAGCGCGTCACCGCGTTCCAGCAACTCATCCATCAATTCACGAAAACGCTCGGGGCTATCGCCACCACCAAAAGCCACCGAACCCGAGGCATAGGCCGTGCCATATGTCTGGGCGAGGATCACGGTCTGCGCTAGCCCCGAAATCAACTGCCGCGGCTGCAACTCGGCCAAGGGATGGATATAGGTCGACCATAGCCGCCCCTGCGCAATAGCATAGCGGGCATCCAGCGCAGTATCGAAATTGGCCTGCAAGACGCGGCGCATGTCATCGGCCTGCAACCCTTCCGCCGAGGCGATCGGCACGACCGCGCGCATGCGGTTGGCGGCTGGATCCATGAAAACGACAAGCGGCACATCGGCGATGGTCAAGCCTATCCCGCCTGATGATGGCCCGGCCTCAGGGTCAAGCCGCAGCAAGATGCCGATCAGCCGCTCTGGCGTCATCGGCGCGGCCTGCCCAGTATCGGCCGGCGGCGGTACAGGGGCTTGCGCGGCCAGCGGGGCGGCCAGCAAGGACAAGATCAAAACAAGCGATGTCAACACATGCGGCATGGCAACGGTCCTTTCGACGGGATCGCGCATACCATAGCGCAGTCATCGCATCGCACCCATGCACGGTTGCGTTACGATGCCCGACGCGCGGCCACTGCAGCGATGGCGGCGGCCACGGCCTCGTCCACGGCCATCATGCTGGTATCGAGCATCAGCGCATCTTCTGCCGGCACCATCGGCGCGGTCGCACGCCCACCATCGCGGGCATCGCGGGCGCGGACATCGGCCAAAACCGTTGCGAAATCCGTCTCGAAGCCGTTGTCGCATAATTCCTTCAGGCGGCGTGCAGCGCGCACCTCGGGGCTTGCAGTCACGAAGAGTTTCACATCCGCCGCAGGGCAGATCACCGTGCCGATATCGCGCCCATCAAGCACGGCACCACCCAAGCGGCGTGCGAAGGCGCGCTGGAAATCGACCAACGCCGCGCGCACCTCCGGGATCACCGCGACGCGGCTGGCGGCCTCTGCGATCTGGGCCGTGCGCAAGCTGTCAGGAACGACCAGATCGGCTGGATCAAGCGATTGCGCCGCGGTGACAGGGTCAAGCCCTCCCAGCACACGCCGCCCCACCGCACGATATAAAAGCCCGGTATCTAGATGGGCAAAGCCGAAATGCGCCGCGACCGCCCGGCTGATCGTGCCCTTACCCGCCGCCGCCGGCCCATCGATGGCGACGGTAAAGCCGTTTTGCGCGTTCTGGGACACCGTGATCAGCCTCGACACCTTCTTCGTTTCACAAATATCCCGGGGGAGTCCCGGAACGGGACGGGGGCAGCGCCCCCATCGTCATGCAACGCCGCCCTCGCGCGCCAGTGTGGCACCAAGCGACCGCATCAAGGGCTCGAATACCGGAAAGGATGTGGCGATCGGCCCGGCATCATCGACCGTGATCGGCTGGCCCGCGGCCATGCCGGCACATAGAAAGGACATGGCGATGCGATGATCGAGATGGGTGGTCACCGTGACCCCGCCCGGCACACTGCCCGGCCCGCGCCCATGTACGATCCACCAATCCGGCCCATCCTCGACGTTCACACCCGCCGCGCGCAGACCCGTGGCCATCGCGGCGATCCGGTCACTTTCCTTGACCCGCAATTCCTTGACCCCGCGCATGACGGTCGGACCTTCCGCATTGGCGGCGACCACAGACAGGATCGGGTATTCGTCGATCATGCTGGCCGCGCGCTCGGGCGGCACCTCGACCCCTTTCATGTCGGGCGAATAGCGCGCGCGCAGATCGGCGACCGGCTCACCACCCTCTTCGCGCAGGTTTTCATAGGTCAGATCGGCACCCATCTCGCGCAGCGTCTCGAACAGGCCCGCGCGTGTGGGGTTGAGCCCGATATTGGGCACCAGCACATCCGAGCCTTCGACGATCAACGCCGCACAGACCGGAAAGGCCGCCGAACTGGGATCGCGCGGCACGACGATGGTCTGCGCGCGCAACTCGGGCTGGCCGGTCAGGGTGATGACACGGCCCTCGGCTGTGATCTCGGTCGTGATCGCGGCGCCAAAACCCGCAAGCATCCGCTCGGTGTGATCGCGCGTCGCCTCGGCCTCAATCACCACGGTTTGGCCCGGCGCGTTCAACCCCGCCAAAAGCACCGCGGATTTCACCTGTGCCGAGGGGACGGGGGTTGTGTAGCGCACAGGCAGTGGGTTGGCCGCACCGGTGATCGTCATCGGCAGACGCCCACCCTTGCGCCCAACGGCGCTGGCCCCGAAAAGCGCCAGCGGGTCAGTGACCCGCGCCATGGGCCGCGAGCGCAGCGAGGCGTCGCCGGTAAAGGTCGCGCTGATCGGCGAGGTCGCCATGGTGCCCATGATCAAGCGCACGCC
>JAQCLA010000119.1 GCA_027592105.1 Pseudomonadota bacterium
GGGGGGGGCTCTCCCCCCGCCGCCAAAGGCGGCCCCCCCGGAGTATTTGGAAAGCAAAGATGGCGCTGGTGGGTCAGGGTTTACGCGCGTGGCCCGCGACATAGACCTGTGCGATTGCGCGGTCGTCGCCCATCATGATGGTCGGAAAGACAGCCTGCCAGATGTCTTCGGCGCGTGCGCTGGCCTGTGCGATGGCTTGGGTGGAGGCGAGGTCGAGCACGACCAGATCGGCCTCATGGCCGGGGGCCAGGCGGCCGATCTTGGTCTCGAGACGCAGGGATTTTGCGCTGCCGCCCGTGGCCAGCCACAAAAGCTCGGCCGGATGGAGCGCCATGCCGCGCAGCTGGGCGATCTCATAGGCGGCGGCCATGGTGCGCAGCATGGAAAAGGACGACCCGCCGCCGGTATCGGTGGCAAGCCCCACGCGCAGCCGGTCGCGCAGCCCCATATCGAAAAGCCCCGAGCCGATGAAGCTATTGGAGGTGGGACAATGGACAAGCGCCCCGCCAACCTCGGCCAGCCGGTCGATTTCGCGCGGGGCGAGATGGATGGCATGGCCGTAAAGCCCGTTCGCGCCCAAGAGCCCATGGGCCTCATAGGTGTCGAGATAGTCGCGCGCTTGCGGGTAGAGGGATCGCACCCACGCGATCTCGTCGGTTTGTTCGCTCAGATGGGTTTGCATCAGGCAATCGGGATTTTCGGCCCAAAGCGTGCCGAGTGCGGAAAGCTGCGCCGGTGTCGAGGTCGGCGAAAAGCGCGGCGTGATGATATAGGAGAGCCTGTCCACCCCATGCCAACGCGACAGGAGTGCGCGGCTGTCGTCATAGGCCGATTGGGCCGTGTCGCGCAGAAAAGCGGGGGCCGTATCGCGGTCCATGCAGGTTTTACCCGCAAGCACCCGCATGCCGCGCGCTTGGGCGGCGGAGAAGATGGCATCGACGCTTTGCGGATGGATGGTGCAATAGCTTGCGACCGTCGTGGTGCCATTGCTCAGCAGCAGGTCGAGATAGCGCGCGGCGATCTGGGCGGCATAGGCGGGATCGGCAAAGCGGGCCTCTTCGGGGAAGGTATAGCTATTGAGCCAATCGATCAGGCGTTTGCCCCAGCTGGCGATGATCGCGGTCTGGGGGTAATGGGCATGGGCATCGACGAAACCGGGCAAGATCAGCCCCTGGCCATGGTCGGTGATCGCGGCATCGGGATGGGCCGCGCGCAAGGCATCCGCCGCACCGATTGCCGTGATCTTGCCCGCCTGCACCACGACGCCGCCTTGGGTCATGTGCCGTGCCGCAGCAAGCCCCAATGCCGTAGGGTCGCCATCGAAAGCGAGCGTTTGGCCAAGGATCAGCCGTAGTGTCATGGCGGTCCCTTTCGCGCTGAAAAATCCAAAGGCCAGTGATAGCCGCCCAAGCTGCACTATGTTAGTGGCAGAGCGACGCGATCGCTGCAAGGACAGGGGGTGACATGGCGAGCCAAGAAGACCACGTCCTGCACCGTGACGATGACGAGGCGCGCGATGTCTATGCGCTGGACGAAAGCCTGCGCGGACAGTTGAAGCAATTGGTCGCCGCCGGTGACGATGCGGCGATCGACGCGCTGATGGAGCCGCTGCACCCGGCCGATATCGCCGATCTTTTGGAGCAAGTGTCCGATCATGAGCGGGCGGCGTGGCTGGCGCTGTGGTCGCGCGGCATCGACGGCGAGGTCTTGTCCGAGCTCGATTGGGGCCTGCGCGAAGAGGTGATCGGCCTGTTGCCGCAAAACGTGCTGGCAGATGCGGTGCGCGAGCTCGATAGCGACGATGTCGTCGATTTGGTCGAGGATCTGGAAGATGACCAGATCGAGGCTATTCTCGACGCGCTTGAGCCGTCGGACCGTGTCGCGGTGGAGCAGGCGCTGGCCTATCCGGAGGAATCGGCAGGCCGATTGATGCAGCGCGAGGTGGTCCATGCGCCGGAGCATTGGACCGTGGGCGCGATGATCGATTATCTGCGCACGCGCAAGCAAGAGCTGCCCGAGCAGTTCTATCACATCATCCTGACCGACCCACGGCTCAAGCCCACGGGCTATGTCACGCTGGGGCGGCTTTTGTCATCGTCCCGCGCCACGCGGCTGATCGATGTGACCGAGGATAGTTTCCGCACGATCCCCGCTACCCAGCATGAGGATGATGTCGCCTATGCTTTCAACCAGTATCACCTGATCTCGGCGCCTGTCGTTGATGAAGATGGGCGGCTGGTCGGGGTGATCACCATCGACGACGCGATGATCGTGCTCGATGAGGGGGCGCAGGAAGATTTTTTGAAACTCGCCGGTGTGGGCGAGGAGTCAAGCCTGTCGGACCGTGTGATCGAGACGACCAAGCAACGTTTCCCTTGGCTTTTCGTGAATTTGATCACGGCGATCCTTGCCTCGCTTGTCATCGCGCAATTCGAAGCGGCGATCGCGCAGATCGTGGCCTTGGCGGTCTTGATGCCCATCGTGGCCTCGATGGGGGGCAATGCCGGCACGCAATCGCTGACCGTGGCGGTGCGCGCGATTGCCACGCGCGACCTGACAAGGTCGAACCTGATGCGGGTTGTGCTGCGTGAGGGTGCGGTTGGCTTGATCAACGGCTTGGTCTTTGCCGCCGTCATGGGGTTTGTGGGCTTGATCTGGTTCGGTAGCCTCGGCTTGGGCGGGGTGATCGCGGCGGCGATGGTGATCAAACTGTTGGTGGCGGGGCTGGCGGGTATCTTGATCCCGGTCTTGCTGGATCGGCTGAACATCGACCCGGCTTTGGCCTCGGGGGCTTTTGTCACCACGGTCACCGATGTGGTGGGCTTTCTCGCCTTTTTGGGCTTGGCGGTGGTCTTCTTGCTGTAACCTGCGGCTCAGCCCGGAATTTCGAGAGTGATATTGCGCCCATTGACCACATATTGCAGCGATGTCGCGCCAATCGCGGCCACGCGCCCACCGTCGAGGCGGTCACCCACCGCCACTCGCACGAAACGGCCCGAGGACAGGCGCACAAGCGCGCTACGGTTCGACGAGGTGCCGGTGATCCCGATCAGGTTGATATCGCGCAGGCGGATCTCGTTGCGGCTGGTGGCTGCGCGCGCCACATCGGCATTCGACGGGATGGACGGTGCAGGTGCAAAGGCAGTGGCCGTGACGGTCGCAGGCTCGGCCGGGCGGCGGGTCGCGGCGGCCACGATCGTCGCGAAATTCGCAGGTCTGAGGCTAGGCACCCGCGAGGCCGCCACCGCGCGTGCTGTGCCGCCGGTCACCGGCACGGCCGTGACAGCGTTCTCGGTGGGTGCCTGATCGGCTTGCGGGAACAACGAGGCCTGCGCCGCATTTTCTTGCGCTGACCGCGGGCGGAGGGTCGGGCGCATCGCGGCCAATTCCGTCCGGCTCAACCCGCCCAGCAACTGCCGCTCGCGCGTTTCATCGAGGTTGACCGGTCGCTGGCGCGGCTGGATCGTGCCCAATATCGCATCCTGCACATTCAAGCTGGCGGGTGGCGTTGCTTGTTCGGGCGCGATCTCACGCGGACGCGGTACCGCAGCCACGACGGGTTGCCCCAAGATCACGAAAGCCCCTTCAGGGGTCAGCACACCCTCGGCGGTCGCGGTGACCAAGCCGCGTGCATCGCGGTCGATCCGCGCGCCAAAGGCTGGTGGGGCGGGCACACGGCGCAGCAACTCGCCCACTTCGATCCGCGGATCGCCCAAAGCCACAGCATCGAAGGCCACTACCTCGGGGTCGATCGAGGCGATGTAGATATCATCGGTCAATGTAAAGGGGCTGAAAAAGGGCCGCCCGGGTGGGCGCGGCCAAATGCGCTGCGTGGCATAGAGCGCCTCGGCTTCTGCGATCGAAGGCAAGAGCGCATCGGGCATCGGCGGCAGAGGGGGAAGGTCGAGATCGGCATCGATATCGGGAAGCGCCGAGGCCGGGGTGGGGGCAACGGGCGCGGTCACGCTTGGTGCGAGGCTTGCGATTTCCGCATCCTCCGCCGCTTCGGCATCGGCCAATTCTTCGGGTTCCGGGGCTGTTTCGACCGGCACGGCTGCAATCGGTGGGGTGGCGGTGGTCGTCTCCGTCACGCTGGGCGCGGGTGCTGGTGTCGCATCCGGCCCATCGGATTGGGCCGTTTGGCTTGCAGTGCCACCGCCGAAGATCCGCGCCATCGGGCTGTCAGGCAAAAACACCACCGACCAGATCGCGATCAAGACCAGCAAGATCAGCAGGACAACCGTCAACACCAAGCCCATGCGCAGCGACGGCCCTGCCGGCTGGCTGGGTTTGCGTGCCAAAAGCCCTGCGGCCAAGGCACTATCCGCGCCGCTTGCCGCTGTTTTTGATGCGCTGCGACCCGTCGCTGTCGGGGCGGTGTCGCGCGCGGCTGTTTGCGGTTGTGCTGTGTCGCTCTGGGCCGCTTGGCTGGCTGCGATGTCCGCTTTCGGGCGCGCCTTGCTTGCATCGCGCACACGCGCCAATTGGGCGACAAAGGCGCTACCCGGACGTTCCGGCGGTGCTGTCTCGGCCCGGCGCGCCGGTTGCGCGATCACATCGGGATGGCGTTTTTTGTCCTGTGCCGTTGGGACCGCACCAAAACCCAGTCTGCCGCGCAAATTCGCGACGATCTTGCCCGTGTCGGTCGTTGCTGCAGCCCCGGGCTTGGCGGCAGTGCGGCGCTTTGCGCTGAAGCCAAAGACCGGCGTTTGCGGCGTGTCTGACGCGTTTTGCGCCGTGTCATCCGCGCCATCTTTGCCCGGCGCGGCGTGCGATGTCTCCCCGCTTGGGCGCGCGGGCGCTGTTTCGGGCTTTGCGGCGGTCAAGGTCCGCCCATCCATCGCAGGACGCGCGACCTTGCCGCGTGCCGCGCTGGGGGCAGGTCCCGCCGCCTCGGATGGGGCAGGGTCCGCTTGGGGCTCTGTCTGGGATGTATCCGTATCCACGATCGGGGTGATCGTGCGGTCGAACATCGGGTCGAGCAGGGCGGCCAATTCGCTCTTTTCTTGCGGCGCGACATCGTCGGTCGCCAAGTCGGGTGCGGGCAGCGCTGCGGCTGATGATGCCGCGCGATCGGGTGTCGGTTGCGGCGCCTCTTGCGCCTGTCCCCCGTCCTTGCTTTCCGCGTCGGACGTGTTTTCGGCCAAGGGCGGCGCGGTCTGCCCTGCCTCCGGCGCAACAGGCGCGGCATCCGGCGCAGGCACGGCTTGGGCCGTTACCACCTCTTGCGGGCTAGCATCTTCGGCGGGCGCCGATGGCGCTGGTATGGCGTCGGCGGGCGCAGTCTCGGGCGTGGAACTTGTCAGCTCCAGCTCCGATTGCGGCTCTGCGCCATCGCTCTGCTTGGTGGTGGCTTTCTTCTTGGACTTGGACTTGGCCACCACCTTTTCGGCGGCTTCATCCTCGGCTTGTTCTGCCAAGGGGGCCGCATCCGATATAGTGTCCGTACCCGGCCCTTCACCTTCATCTTGTTGCGACGCTTGGCTTGGCGCGTCCGGCGCGGTCACCGCATCGGGTGCCTCGGGCGCGGTGATGTCTTGTGGCGCTACCCAAAGATCAGGACCAAAGCGCAGATCCGCTGTCGCCGTGGTGATCGCAGGCGGGCTTTCGCCGAAAATCGGCATGCCGGGGTAACGCTCGACCGGTGGCATGGCGGCATAGCCCGCCGTGACGAACCCGTGTTCAGCGGCGAATTCTCTTGCCTCGTCCAGCGTTTCGCGGGCGACAACGGCGACCTTGATGCGATCTTCCTCGATCGCGCGCCAATCATAGACCAGATCGGCCACCGCATAGGGCGTCAGCCCATCCAATCCCGCGATGATCCGGTCTTGGACCAAAGCCGCATCACGTGTTGGTGCTGTAAAGGATGTGTAGAGGATCTGATCATCGGGCAAGACCAGCAAAACCGGCAGATCGTCGCCACCGCGCGCGGTGATCGCGGCCTTCAACCCGGCCATTTGCGCGGCGAGGTCATTTGCCGCGAAAGGCACTTCGCCGATCAGCGCCCAATGGCCCGCGTCCTGGCGATGGGCCAGCGCGATACCATCCGGCGACAAGAACAGCGCGAAATTCACCTTCACATCCGACCCCAGTCGTCGTTTCAAAGTCTCTTGGCCATGTCATGGCCACGCCCGTCGCTCTACATCACAATCGCGTCGGGGAAAACACTTGGCCGCCGCTGACGGCGATCTTCGGCCGAAAAAAGCAAATCGGCAATCGCTCAATCCGAAAAAGGGGCGCGCCGCGCGCACCCCTTTGTGATCAGAGCACTTTGTGCCTATGCCGTGGCCCGCGCCAGGGCTTGATCCAGATCGGCGATCAGATCATCGGCATCTTCGATCCCGATCGAGACCCGCACCACATTGGGCGCGGCACCGGCGGCCTTTTGCTGTTCGGGCGTCAATTGACGGTGCGTGGTCGAAGCCGAATGGATGATCAGTGACCGCGTATCGCCCAGATTGGCCACATGGCTGAAAATCTCCAGCGAATCGACAAGCTTCATGCAGGCCTCGTAGCCGCCCTTGACCGCGAAGGTGAACAGCGCACCCGCCCCCTTGGGGCAGACCGTCTTGACCCGGTCGAAATAGGGCGAGCTTTCTAGACCTGCATAGGTCACGAAATCGATCCGCGGATCGGCCTCCAGCCATTTGGCGATCTTGACCGCGTTTTCCACATGGCGGTCCATCCGCAAGGACAGCGTCTCGATGCCCATCAGCGTGTAATGGGCCGCTTGCGGGTTCATCGTCATGCCCAGATCGCGCAGGCCGATGGCGATGCCGTGGAACGTATAGGCCAAGGGGCCAAAGGTCTCGTGAAAGCGCAAGCCGTGATAGGCGGGCTCAGGCGCCGAGAGCGAGGGGAACTTGTTGGATGCCGACCAATCGAATGTTCCGCTATCGACCACGCAACCACCCGTCACCGTGCCGTTGCCGGTCAGATACTTGGTGGTCGAATGCACCACCAAGGTCGCGCCATGCTCGATCGGGCGGCACAGGTATGGCGTGGCCGAGGTATTGTCGACGATCAGCGGCACACCGGCCGCATCGGCCACATCGGCCACCGCACGCAGATCGGTGATATAGCCGCCCGGATTTGCGATCGCCTCGCAGAAAACGGCGCGGGTGTCGTCGTCGATCGCCGCTTTCAGCGCATCGAGATCATCGAAATCGACGAATTTCGCGGACCAACCAAAGCGCTTGATCGTCTGCGAGAACTGCGTGACCGTGCCGCCATAGAGCCGGGTCGAGGCTACGACATTGCATCCCGGCGTCATCAAGGGAAACAGCGCCATGATCTGGGCGGCATGCCCCGATGAGCAACACACAGCCCCCACACCGCCCTCGAGCGTGGCGATGCGCTCTTGCAAAGCGGCGACCGTGGGGTTGGTCAGGCGCGAATAGATGTAACCCACTTCCTGCAGGTTGAAGAGTGCCGCCGCATGCTCGGCGTCGCGAAACACATAGGCGGTGGTCTGGTAGATCGGCACTTGGCGTGCGCCCGTCGCAGGGTCGGGGCGCGCGCCCGCATGGATCTGCAGCGTATCGAAACCATAGCTTGGACCGTCGGTCATCGGTGTATCCCCTCAACAAGCGTTATTCCTCCCAGCAATAGGCCAAAGCCCGCGACGCGGCAATCGCGTGTCTTGCGAAACAGGATTTCGTTTCTTCGTTTCCCAAATATCCTCGGGGGGCGCGGGGGG
>JAQCLA010000120.1 GCA_027592105.1 Pseudomonadota bacterium
ATAGCTTAACCCACGCGGTGGGGAAAGGGGCTGTGCGCGATCAGAAATTTCAGCGCAAATCGCGATGGCTGTCTTGTTCATGATCCGGTGCAGTGATCACACCGCCATTTGCAGCGATCCGTCTTTGCCTTGGAAAAGCTGATGCGGGTGGACTGCGTCAAGCCGCCGCGCGGTATGCTGTGGCTGCGCCGCATGAGTCGTGGGCCAAATGCGGCCTTTGGGATGGACATCGCAGGGGTCCGTCCCCATCTCGCTCGCCAAATCGGGCAAAGATCCCTGTGAGTGGTACCAGTGTCGAGGGCGTTGTGATGAGAGCCGCGTGTGTTTTGGTGTGTTTGATCGGACTTTTGTTTGCAGGCGAAGCCGCGGCCAATCCGATTGAAAGGGCCTGCTTGCTTTCTCCGCGCGCGGCGGCGGACCCTGCTGTTTGCGGCTGTATCGGCAGTGCGGCGCAGCGCACCTTGACGCAGCGCCAGATGCGGGCAGGCGCAAGGTTTTTCGCAAATCCCGATCATGCCCAAGAGGTGCGACAGTCAGATCGCCGCCATCATGAAGCGCTCTGGCAAGCATGGCGCGCATTCGGCGAGGCGGCAGTATCGATGTGCGGCCAAGGATGATCCAAGGCTCCGCGACCCGAACCGGCGCGGATCAGGTCGCGGAGGGGGCGGGCCGTTAGCCGCCGTTCCCATGCGCTGTGCCGTGGCTGCCTTGATCCATCTGGCCATGATCATGCTGCATGCCATCCGCGCTATGGCCGGGCATGCGTTCCAGATCGACTGGGACCTCGATGGTGATCGGGTCGGAAGTCTGGAATTCCAGCGTCAGCGAGAAGCTGTCCCCATGCGCCAGCGCGCGGTTCAGCCCCAACAGCATTACATGCAGCCCGCCGCGCTCCAGCATCACGGTCTCATCAGGTGCCATCGCGATGCCGCTTTCGACCTCGACCATGCGCATGACGCCCTCGGCGTTCTGGATGTGGGTATGCAACTCGACGCGCTGGGCGACATCAGAGCTGGCACCGATCAGCACTTCGGCGAAATCATTGTGGTTATGGAGCGTCATGAAAATCGCGCCCGATTGCGCCATCGCGCTGCTCACGCGGGCATAGGCATCTTCGATCATGACATCGGCGCTGGCAAAGCCGGGCATAAGGGCCAAAAGCCCCGCGAATAGGGTGGATTTGGTGGACATGGGTCTGTCTCCGTCCGAAAGGAATTGGATCTTGTCAGGTTTGGGGAATCAGCCCGCCAAGGGCGGCGCCCGTGCCTGACCGCCGGGCGCTGCGCGCGCGGGCGACCAATGGGTCGGAACGGAAAGCAAGATAAGCTGTGACAGCCCCATGGGGCGCGCCGGGCCATACGCGCTGGGCGACAGGGCTGTGGCCACGCTCAGGCAGTCAAGGCAGGCGCTCCAATCCAAGGTGACAGGCGCGCCTGCGGCATCGAACAGCGGCAGACCATCATGGGCCAGAACGATCGGGGCGGGTGCGGTGATGGTGCAAAGCTGCCCATCGGCGGCCATCGCACTGCGCGCCATGCCCGCACCGATCCCTGTGGCGATCATCGCCAAGCTGGCAAGCGAGAGCAAAATGGCGCGAAGCTGCTGCATGGCTTTGATGTGGCCCGTCGCGCGCCCCGGGGGAACGCGACAAAATGACAAACGCCCCGCAGGCCAAGCCGCGAGGCGTTCATCCATCATCCGATCAAAAGCGTTTAGGCCTGCGCGGCCTGTGCTTTTTCGATCTCTTTCTTGATCTTCAGCGCCTTGTCCGACAGCTCGGCGTCCTTGGCCTTGGCCATGAACGCGTCCAGACCACCGCGGTGGTCGACAGTGCGCAGCGCGGAGTTCGAGATGCGCAGCTTGAAGCTACGATCAAGAATCTCTGAGCCCAGCGTCACCTCGGAGAGGTTCGGCAAGAAACGGCGCCGGGTCTTGTTGTTGGCGTGGCTGACATTGTTGCCAACCATCGGGCCTTTGCCGGTCAGTTCGCAGACACGCGACATGGCATTATTCCTCGAATCTCTGATACGTCAAAGGGCGAAGGCCGTGGCCTCACCCGGAAATCTTGCGGGGGGATACGAGGCGTGCCCTGCGGTGTCAAGCCGGGAATCGGCCCCTTTGCTTGTTCCGCCCCGCCACAGCGGGCAAGATGGCGGCAAATTGCAGATGAAACTGGCCGTGATGCAGGAAACCGCGCTTTACCCACCGATCAAGGCCTTTCTCGAAGCCGCAGGCTATACCGTCAAGGCCGAGATTGGGCCTGCCGATGTCATGGCGCTGCGCGGTGACGAGGCGCCGGTGCTGGTCGAGCTGAAAACCGGCTTTTCGCTGACGCTGCTTCACCAAGCCATCGCCCGCCAAGCGATCAGCGACATGGTCTATCTGGCCGTGCCGATGGGCCAAGGGCGGCGGTTCCAAAAAGCCTTGGCCGAGAATCTGGCGCTGGCCCGGCGTTTGGGGTTGGGGGTGATGACCGTGCGGCTGGCGACCGGGCTTGTGGTGGTCCATTGCGACCCCGGCCCCTATGCGCCGCGCAAATCGCCGCGCAAGCGCCAAGCCTTGATGTCGGAGTTTGCGCGCCGCAAGGGCGATCCGAACCTCGGCGGGATGCAAGGCGCGCGCATGACCGCCTATCGCCAAGATGCGCTGGCCTGCGCGCGGCATCTGGCCGTGGCCGGGGCCACGCGCGGTGCGGCGGTCAAGGCTGCAACCGGCGTGGTTCACGCAACGCGGATGATGCGCGATAACCATTACGGCTGGTTCCTCGCCCTCGGTGCCGGGGTCTATGATGTGACCGAAACGGGCCGTGCCGCCCTTTGCCCCACCCTTGAGTGAGGCATCAAAGCCCCACATGCTGTGGTCGTGAAATGCCATCTACCCAACCCCTGTAGGCTCGCCTATAGTGGCTGTGGATAACAGGGGCATCAGACCCCAAGGATGAGGCAGGGGCAGGCTGATCGGGCCGCCCGAGGGATGAGAAGGGGGACGCCGATGCGCTGCCCATTTTGCGGTAACGTCGATACGCAAGTGAAAGATTCACGCCCCGCCGAGGATCACGTCGCGATCCGGCGGCGGCGGTTTTGTCCGGCCTGCGGTGGCCGTTTCACCACCTATGAGCGGGTGCAATTGCGCGATCTGGTGGTGGTCAAATCCAATGGCCGGCGCGAAGATTTCGACCGTGACAAGCTGGAGCGCTCGGTGCGCATTTCGATGCAGAAACGCCCGGTCGAGCCCGAGCGGATCGACCAGATGGTCTCTGGCATCGTGCGGCGCTTGGAAAGCTTGGGTGAGACCGATATCTCCTCCAAACAGATCGGCGAGATCGTGATGGAGCGTTTGGCCGCCATCGATACGGTCGCCTATGTGCGCTTTGCCAGCGTCTACAAGAATTTCCAGGCGACCGATGATTTCGAGGATTTCCTCGCGGAACTGGCCCCGCCGACCCCCAAGTCAGACGGTTAAGCGATGAGCATGGGCGAAGACGACCGCTGGATGCGGTTGGCACTCGCCTTGGGCGCGCGGGGGCTGGGCCGGGTCTGGCCAAACCCCGCCGTCGGCTGCGTGATTGTAAAGGCTGGCCGCGTCTTGGGGCGCGGCTGGACCCAAGATGGGGGCCGCCCCCATGCGGAGGCCATGGCCTTGGCCCAAGCAGGCGGGCAGGCGCGTGGGGCCACCGCCTATGTCAGCCTAGAACCCTGTTCCCATCACGGAAAAACCCCGCCCTGTGCCGATGCGCTGATCGCAGCGGGTCTGGCGCGTGTTGTCGTTGGCTTGGGCGATCCTGATCCGCGCGTCTCGGGCCGCGGTCTGGCGGCGCTGCGCGATGCTGGCATCCAAGTCACCGAAGATATCTGTGCGCCCGAGGCACAGCGCGCCCATCGCGGGTTTCTGACCCGTGTCGGCCAAGGCCGCCCGATGCTGACGCTGAAACTCGCCACCTCCGCCGATGGGCGCATCGCCACGGCGGCAGGTGAAAGCCAGTGGATCACCGGCGCGCCTGCGCGCGCATGGGTGCATGGGATGCGCGCCTGTCATGACGCGGTGCTGGTGGGCGCGGGCACGGCGCGCGCCGATGACCCCAGCCTGACCGTGCGCGGGCTGGGCATCAGCCGCCAACCCGTCCGGATCGTCCTGTCGCGCAGGCTTGATCTGCCGATGGACAGCGCGCTGATGCGCAGCGCCCGCGACATCCCCGTCTGGCTTTGCCACGGCCCCGATGCGCCCGAGGCGGCGAAAACGGCTTGGGCGGCTGCAGGTGCCCGGCTGATCGTGGTCACAACCGGCGCGAGCGGTCAGCTTGATCTGGGCGCCGTGATGAGTGCGCTTGGGGCGGCTGGTCTGACACGGGTCTTTTGCGAAGGCGGCGGGATGCTGGCCGCCGGTCTTTTGGGCGCCGATCTGGTCGATGATCTGGCCGTGATCACCGCGGGCATGGTGCTGGGCGCAGAAGGAACGCCCGCCGTGGGCGCCATGGGCATCGCCGCACTTGCCGAGGCACCGCGCTTTGCCTTGGTCGAGACCCGCGCGCTGGGCGGCGATATCCTCAGCCTGTGGTCGCGCGGCTGATCGCGCTTGCACCTCGGCCCCTCACGCGACAAACAAATTGCCAACAGATTTACGGGGGGCAGATCATGCATTGGGCCAGAGGCATCACGCCAGCGGGTGAAACGATCACCGGCGTCATCATCAAGGACACGCTCGAGCCGCGCGCCGCACTTGGCGCGGACAAGGTCATCGGCGCGCCGATCCCGCTTGCCGATCTGACGCTTTTGCCCCCCGTCGTGCCGGGCAAATTCATCGGGCTGTGGAACAATTTCAAAGCAGCCGCCGAGAAGAACGGCCATGAGCATCCCGCCCATCCGCTCTACTTCCTCAAACCCGACAGCGCGCTTTCCGGGCCGGGGGCCACGGTCGCCATCCCGCAATCCGCGGGCCGGGTGGTGTTCGAGGGCGAGTTGGGCATCGTCATCGGCAAGACCTGCAAAGACATCACGCCTGCAGCCGCGCAAGACGCCATCTTGGGCTACACCTGCGTCAATGATTTCACCTCGCTTGGGGTTTTGTTTGCCGATCCCTCCTTCCCGCAATGGACACGCTCCAAGGGCTTTGACGGCTTCGGCGTCATCGGTCCGGTGATCGCCACGGATGTCGATTGGCGCGATCTGACCATCCGCGTTCTGGTCAATGAACGTGAGCGGCAATCCTACCCGGCCAATGACATGATCCTGTCGCCGCCCGAAATCGTCACTCTTGTCCCAAGACATGACGCTGAACCCCGGCGACGTCATCGCCTGCGGCACCTCGCTGGGCGCTGCCCCTGTGAAGGCGGGGATGGAGGTGGTCGTGGTGATCGAGGGGATTGGGGAGCTGTCGGTGGTGATGGCGGGGCCAGAGGCCGCGGCCTGACCGCCCGCTCGCCCCTACCCCCCACTCAGCGGCATAATGCGCTCGGCGCGGAAGGTGTCGGCCAGTCGCGTCAGCGTGATCTCGCGCACCACCCCGCCGGTCGCGAAGGGGTCGCCTTCGGCAAAGGCGCGGGCGGCGGCTTCGGTTTCGGCTTGCAGGATGCCGAAATTGCCGATGCCGCTGCCCGCCGCATCCCAGAGCGCCGATCCCGTCAGCACGATGGCCGCGCCATTCCCGCCCGAGGCGACCCAATCGCGATGCATGGGTCGCAGGCTGTCGCGCAGCGCGCCGATCTCGGGGCCGTCATGGTGGTGGCAGATCATCAAAAAGAACATCAGCCCATATTCTCCAGCAAGACCATGCCCGCCCCAGTCATGGAGGCGGGCGCGAAGTACTGCTGGTGAAGCGTGCGCACGCTGTCATCCATGCAGCCGCGCATCACCAGCCACATGATGAGTTCCGCCCCTTCCGAGCCGAATTCCGCGATGTAATCTTCGCGCGTCATGGCGCGGTAGCGCGCGGGGTCGGCACCGATCTTGGCGATCCATGCGCGGTCGGCATCGGGGTTGATATAGCCCGCCCGCGCACCCTGAAGCTGATGGGACAGCCCGCCTGTGCCCATGACGATGATCTTTTCATCGGTGGGGTAGCTTGCGATGGCGCGGCGCAGGAGTTGCCCCAGCTCCCACATGCGTTGCGGGGTCGGGATCGGGTATTGGATCGTGTTCACAAGGATTGGCACGATCTTGACCGGCCATGCCGCGGGGCGGCCGAAGACAAGCTCCATCGGCACCTGTAGCCCGTGATCGACATCAAGCTCGCGGCAGATCATCGGGTCGAAATGCCCCGCGACCATCTGATCGGCCAGATGCCATGCGAAATCGCTGGCGCCGATGAAATTGGGCACCGCGCGCGGCCCCCAGCCTTCGTCGGCGGGCTGATATTCCTCGGCTACGCCAAGGGCGAGCGTCGGGATACGGTCGAGGAAAAAGGAATTGCCATGATCGTTGAAGATCACCACCGCGATATCGGGCTTATGGGCGCGGACCCAATCTTGGGCGGGGATATAGCCATCGAAAAACGGCTTCCATTCGTCGCTGTCGCGCAACCCCTTGTCGAGGGCGGCCGCGATCGAGGGCACATGGCTTGTGCCAAGACCTGCCAGAAGTTCAGCCATTGGTCACCTTTCCCAGACGCTGATCGAGGAAATCCTCAAGGCTCAGGCCCGCCTGCGCCGCACCGATGGCGCGGATTGGGGTCGGGTCCACCGCAGAAATCTTCAGGATATAAAACAGATTGCCACCCAGCCGGACCATTTCGGCCCAGTCGCGGGCCTTGACCGCCGCACGCTGCGCGGGGCTGAGCGCGAAGCGGTCGAGATAGCTATCCTCATCGGCCAGAAAGGCCGCGCGCCCCGCCGGGGTCGACAGGCCCATCGCCATCTTGTTGAGCGCATAGCCCGCATTGGACCGCGCGCGGTCCAAAAGCGGGGTGTCGGGGATACGGTCGGTAATCGTCATTGGAACTCCTCCTTGGCGTGGGTCGCGGTCTCGCGCACCCAAGCTGAAATCAGCGCCCCCACCGCGGCGGGCTGTTCGACCGGGGCGAAATGCCCGGCCTCTTCGATGATCTCGAGCCGTGCTTGCGGGCAGAGCGCTGCGATCTCTTCATGCTGGGCGATAGGTGACCAGATATCCTGCCGCCCCGTCATCAGCAGCAGCGGTCCTTGCCACGCGCCGATCCAAAGGCTGGCATCGGGCCGCGCGATCAGGGCGCGGATATGGCGCTCATGCTGGTCGGGGGTCATGCGACCGACCATCGCGCGCAAGCCCGCCATCACCTCCGGATCGGGGGGAATGCCTGCGGCCATCATGCCGGGCAGCCAGTGATCGGCCAGCGCCGCCATGCCCTGTTCATGGGCAAAGGCGATCATCGCCTCGCGCTTGGGCAATTCGCCCGCCTTCAGCGGGGCCAGCCCGGTGTTGAGCAGCGCGAGAGCGCGCAGGCGTGCGGGGGCGATGCGCGCCATCTCCATCGCGACGCGCCCGCCCATGGAATGGCCTACCACGATCAGATCGCCGGAATGGGTCGCCAAAAGCTGCTCGGCCATCGCGGTGATATCGGTCGCAACGCCCAGATCGGCCACGGCCACATCATGACCGGCCAAAGCCGCAAGGCACCCCTGCCAGACATGCCCGTCGCAGATCAGCCCCGGGATCAGCAAAATCCGTGTCATTCTTCCTCCCAATATTGTATACAGTACTTATAATGACGATAG
>JAQCLA010000121.1 GCA_027592105.1 Pseudomonadota bacterium
TCTTGGCTGATATCGCGCCGCTGATCGCGACCGGGGCGCATGATCTGCACGGCCCCTATATGACCGTGCCGGGGCTGCTGGCCGCGGGGGATATGGGCGATGTAGCAGCCCTTGTCGCGCCGCGCCCGCAGTTCGTGGGGCTGGGCGCGGATGACCCGCTGACCCCTGCCCCTGCGCGCGATCCGGCTTTGGCGCGGCTAAGCATGGCCTATCGTGCCGCCCCAATGGCACTTGAGGTGCATCTTTCCCAAGATAGCGGCCATGTCGAAACCCCCGCCATGCGCGCGGCTGTGCTGGATTTCCTGCAACGCCATTTGTCCCGCTAACGGCGCGCGGCGAAGAATTCCTTAAGCAGCGCTGCGGCCTCCGCCTCGCTCAGACCGCCATAGACCTCGGGGCTGTGATGGGCTTGCGGGTGGTCGAAAACACGCGGGCCTTGCGCCACGCCGCCCGATTTCGGGTCGAAGGCGCCAAAATAAAGCCGCGCGATCCGGGCCGCAGCGATAGCCCCCGCACAAGCGGGACAGGGTTCCAATGTCACCCATAGGTCGCAACCTATCAGCCGCTCGCTGCCCAATGCCTGACTGGCGGCGCGGATCGCCAGCATCTCGGCATGTGCGGTGGGGTCCGTCAATTCGCGCATGCGGTTGCGGGCCTGCGCGATGATCTGGCCGTCGCGCACGATCACGGCACCCACCGGCACCTCGCCTGCGGCGGCGGCAGCGCGGGCCTGATCCAGTGCTGCATCCATGAATGATGTGAAACCCGTCATGGCCCCGTGATCCTGCCTTTCGCTCGCGCTGTCAAACCGCTATGCGACACGCATGAGTGAGATGGAGCGCATCGCAAAACGCCTCAGCCGTGTCGGGATCGCCTCTCGCCGCGAGGCGGAGCGCATGATCGAGGCAAAGCGCGTCAGCGTGAACGGCAAGATCATCGACAGCCCCGCGCTGAACGTGGGCCCTGACGACAAGATCACCGTCGATGGCAAAGCCTTGGCCGAGGCGGACCGCCCGCGCCTGTGGCTTTACCACAAGCCCGCAGGGCTGGTGACGACGGCCAAGGATGAAAAAGGGCGTGAAACGGTCTTTGACAAGCTGCCCGCCGATTTGCCGCGCGTGATGAGCGTGGGCAGGCTTGATCTGACATCCGAGGGGCTCTTGCTCTTGACCAATGATGGCGGGCTCAAGCGCAAGCTGGAACTGCCCGCCACCGGATGGCTGCGCAAGTATCGCGTGCGGGTCAAAGGCAAACCCCTTGATGCCGATCTGGTGCCTTTGCGCAAAGGGATCGTGATCGAGGGCGAACGCTTTCAGGCGATGGAGGCGACGCTTGACCGCCAGCAAGGTGCCAATGCGTGGCTGACCGTGGGCCTGCGCGAAGGCAAGAACCGCGAGATCCGCCGCGCCATGGCCGAAATCGGGCTGGAGGTGAACCGGCTGATCCGGGTGTCCTACGGGCCGTTCCGCCTCGGCACGCTCAAGCCCGGCGAGGTCGAGGAGATCAAGCCGCGCGTGCTGCGCGACCAGCTTGGGATCGAGGCCGCCGTCGAAGGCCATGCGGTCGCCAAGGAAAAGCCCAAGCGCCCCTTGCGCAAAAAGCCTAGCGGTCCCCGCCCGGAGGGTCAGGCGCGTCCGACCGGTCCGCGCCGTCCGCGCTAAGGCTTTCACGCTCCAACAGCTTGGACTGCGCCATAAAGGCCAGAAACAAGAATGCAGGCAGCGCGAAGGTCTCGAAGGTGACCCAAAACTCCGTTGTTTGCGTGCGCCAGACCACTTCATTGGCCACCGCCATCGCACCAAAGGCCAGCGCGATGCGCCGCGACAAGACCAGCCAGCCATGATCCGACATGGGCAGCATCTCGCCCATCAAGACCTTGAGCCAGCCTTGCCCGCGCAAAAGCCCGATCCCCAGTGTCACGGCGAAAAAGCCGTAAACCAACGTCGTCTTCATCTTGAAGAAACGCTCGTCATTCAGCCAGATCGTCAGCCCGCCAAAGACCACCACCATCACGGCGGTGAACACCTGTAGGCGGCTGATGCGGCCCGTCAGCTTCCACAAGATCGCGATGGTCACCAAAAGCAGCGGCACGAAACCGGCAGTGACAAGGATGAACCCATCATAGTCGCGCCCACCGATGGTCAGGCTTGTGTCCTGAAACCGCATATAGGCGATGAAGAACAAAAGCGGCGGCCCAAGCTCGAGCGCTTGGCGCAGCCATGGGTTGATCGGTTTATCTGGCATGCGCGCTCCTGCTATCCACCGAACTCAACTATCACCGCACCCGCCGCGATCAACCCCATCAAGGCCAATCGCCGCGGCCCGACGCGTTCGCCCAAGAACAGCCATCCGATCAGCGCCGCGAAAACGGTCGAGGTTTCGCGCAGCACCGCCGCCTCGCCCACGCTATCGAGCCGCGTGGCCAACATGATCGAGCCAAAGCTCGCAAAGGCCACGAAAGCACCGAAAAGTCCGCGCGCCATCAGCGGGCCAAGCGGCGGCGGCTCGGCCAAGCGGCGATAAAAGCGCAGCGCGATGAAGGGGAAAAGCAAACCGTCGATGAAGAAAAACCACGCCAGAAAGGTGAAAGGATCATCCGTGGCGCGGATGCCGTAGGCGTCATAGGTGGTGTAAAGCGCCACAAACAGGCCCGTCAGCACCGCAAAGGCAAGCGCAGGCACCAAGCGGTCGCGATCGACGGTGACATGGACAAGGTTATAGGCCGCAAGCCCGTAAAGCCCCGCGAGCAGCACCCCAACCCCCATCCATTGCATTGGCGCGAATGTCTCGCCGAACAAGAGATAGGCGCCGATGATCGCGAAAAGCGGCCCGGTGCCGCGCATCACCGGGTAGACCACCGTATAGGCCCCCCGCCGGTATGCCGCGAGTGTGGCCCACTTATACAGCACATGGATCACGAAAGCGCCGGCAAAGATCGGCCACATATGCGGCTCGGGCCATGGCACGACGAAAAGCGCAAAGGGCATGGCGATCAGCGCATAAAACGCATCGATCGCACCGCGCGCCAAAAGCGGATCATGCCGCCCCTTTTGCAGCGCACCGAAAACCGCATGCAGCAAGGCAGCCATCAAGGCGAGAATTAAAGCGACGGTGCTTGCGGCCTCGGTGCCTTCGACCCCAGTGATCCAAGCGCTCATGGGCGCGATCCGCGCGGCGGCGTGTGAATGATCAATTTACATATGCCCGCGATGGGGGAAGTTGCGTTTCATTCAATGCCCACCAGCGCCTTGGCGAAGTCTTCGGGGTCGAAAGGTTGCAAATCATCAATCTGCTCGCCCACCCCGATGGCGTGGATGGGCAGGCCGAACTTATCGGCCAAGGCAACCAGAACACCGCCCTTGGCCGTGCCGTCGAGCTTGGTCATCACCAGCCCCGAGACATCGGCGATCTTGGAGAAGATCTCGACTTGGCTCAGCGCGTTTTGACCTGTGGTCGCATCCAGCACCAACAGCGTGTTGTGCGGCGCATCCGGGTCGCGCTTGCGGATCACGCGCACGATCTTGGCCAATTCCTCCATCAGATCGGCGCGGTTTTGCAGCCGGCCTGCGGTGTCGATCATCAAGAGGTCCGCGCCATCTGCCTCGGCGCGGATCATCGCGTCATAGGCCAGTGCAGCGGGGTCCGATCCTTCGGGCGCGGTCAGCACGGGCACGCCTGCGCGCGCGCCCCAGATCTGCAACTGTTCCACCGCCGCCGCGCGGAACGTGTCGCCCGCCGCGATCACCACGGTTTTGCCCGCCGCCTTGAACTGGCTGGCGAGCTTGCCGATGGTGGTGGTCTTGCCCGAGCCGTTCACTCCCACGACCAAAACGACCTGTGGTTTCTTGGGATAGATCGGCAAGGGGCGGGCCACGGGTTCCATCACGCGTGTGATCTCAGCGGCTAGCACCTCTTTGATATCGCGCGAGGACATCATCTTGCCATAGCGCCCCTCGGCCATATTGGCGGTGACGCGCAGCGCGGTATCGACGCCCATATCAGAGGCGATCAACAATTCCTCAAGGCTTTCCAGCATCTCGTCATCAAGCGCGCGGCGCGGCTCGGCGCTGCGGCCCAGCAAGCGGCCGATAAGGCCCGGCTTTGCTGTAGCGGGTTCAGGCGCCTGTGCGACCTGCGGGGCGGGTTCCGGTTTCGCTTCGGGCTTTGGTTCGGGCTGCGGTTCGGGTTTGGGGGCAAGCGCGGGCGTTGGTTCCGGCGCGGCTTCGGGCACAGGTTCCGGTTCCGGCTGCGGTTCCGGGGACATTTCGGCATCGGGTTCCGGCGCGGGTGCAACCTCGGGTTCCGGCTTTGGTTCCGGTTCTTCCACAGATATTGCGATAGGGTCTGGGTTCGTGTCGCGTATGGGTGCGGGCGCTTGCGCCTCGGCAAGATCGGCGGCGGGGGTAGCGGCCCCCTCTTCGATGATCGCATCCAACCCCTCGTCGATCTTCGAGGCGGATTTAAACATCCGGTCCTTCAGCTTTTTGAAAAAGGACATGGGCGCTGGCGTCTTTCTGCGTATCTTTCGTCCGTTCCCACCTAATACGCCACAGGAGGGAAAGAAAGGCCATGGTTTCGCCGCAAAGCCATGCAAGCTATGATCACGCCAAGAATGTTGAGGGTCGCCCTTTGCCAGTGATCGCACGTTATGCGCTTGTCACCTTGATCCCTGCCCTTCTGATCGCGCTTGGCGCGACGGTTTGGGGCTTTGCGGGCGTGCTTGCGCTGATCTGGTTGACGCTGATCGCGGCAGGGCTCGACCATCTGCTGGAGCCGCCACAGCATGCCGATGCGGATCACGCCCCATGGTCAGAACGATTGGCCTATGGCTTGGCAGTGGCGCATCTGGTTTTGCTGGTCTTGGTTCTCGATGCCTTGGCCGCAGGGCGTTTATCGACGGGCCAAAGCATCATCCTCATCTTGGCGCAGGCAAGCTTCATGGGCCAAGTCAGCCATCCCAATGCGCATGAGTTGATCCATCGCAAGGCGCGTCTGTCGCGCAGCTTGGGCGCGCTTGTCTATGGTGTGACGGGTTTCGGCCATCATGTTTCGGCACATCGGCTGGTGCATCACCGCCATGTCGGCACCATAGATGACCCCAACACGCCGCTGCCCGGCGAAAGCTTTTGGGCCTATCTCCCACGAGCCTGGAGGGGTTCGTTCATCGAAGGGCTGGCCAGCGAAACCGACCGGCTCACGCGCCAAGAGCGCAAGGCCCACGTGCTGAACACGCCCTATGTCGCATGGATCGGTTTGGCCGCATTGGCGATGAGCGGCGCGATCTGGATCGGTGGCTTTGGTGGCGCTGTGATATTGCTGTGTTTCTGGGTGATGTTCGGGCTGCAGATCTTACTGTCGGATTACATCCAGCATTACGGGCTTCAGCGCTTGATCCTGCCCAATGGGCGGCGCGAACCCGTGGCGTCGCATCATAGCTGGAATGCGCCACGGGGCTTTTCGAGCTATTTGATGATGAATGCGCCCTCGCATTCCGAGCATCACATGCATCCCGACCGCCCCTATGACCGGCTGGACCCGCGCGCAGATGTGCCGATGCTGCCCTATGCTTTGCCGGTCATGGCGATGATCGCGATGATCCCCTCGGTCTGGCAGCTCATGATGGACCGCCGCGCCCTGAAGGTGATGGAGGGGGCAAAAGCGAAACGTTCGGCCGTCGCGTCACAGGCAAATACGGCTGAAGAACAGCAATCGACGATGGAAGACGAGGTCGCCGATCCCTTGCTCGCGCGCATACGCCACGCCATGCAGTAGTCTTAGGACCGGGTTAAATCACCACGCCCGCGCGCCCGGCCAGATCGCAGAAGAACTGCCACGCCACCCGGCCCGAGCGTGAGCCGCGCGTAGCCTGCCATTCAATCGCCTCTGCCACCAGCTGCGCATCGTCGATCTGCAGGCCATAAGCCGCGCAATAGCCACGGATCATGACAAGATATTCGTCCTGCGTGCAGGGATGAAAGCCCAGCCACAATCCGAAACGATCCGAGAGCGACACCTTTTCTTCGACCGCCTCGGATGGGTTGATGGCGCTAGAGCGTTCATTCTCGATCATGTCGCGCGGCATCAGGTGACGCCGGTTGGAGGTGGCGTAGAAAATCACATTGTCTGGCCGCCCCTCGACCCCACCATCCAGCACCGCCTTGAGCGATTTGTAATGCTGGTCATCATGCGAGAAGGACAGATCGTCACAAAACAAGATCACCCGCACGGGTGCGGCGCGCAAAAGCGTCAGAAGCCTGCTGATCGAAGGCAGGTCTTCGCGTTGCACCTCGACCAGTTTCAGATCGGGGGCCTTGGCCAGACAGGCAGCATGCACCGCCTTGACGACCGAGGATTTCCCCATCCCCCGCGCGCCCCACAAAAGCGCGTTGTTGGCGGGCAGGCCGGCGGCGAATTGCGCGGTATTGGTCAAAAGCGTGTCGCGTGCGCGCTCAATGCCATGCAACAGGTCCAGTGCCACCCGGTTCACATGCGCCACCGGGGCAAGATGGTCAGGGTTGGCGTGCCAGACAAAGGCCGTTGCCGCATGCCAATCAGGCGTGGGGGCCGGCAAAGGGGCCATGCGTTCTAGCGCATCGGCGATGCGGGCAAGCGGATCATCTGACATGGGGTCAAAGCTCTTCGTCTTCGTCGAGAATACCCTCGGCGCGCATCCGGCGGATACGGCTGCGTTCGACCAAGCGCACCAGAAGGATGGAAATCTCGTAAAGCCCGTAAACGGCGGTGAACAAAATCAACTGCGTCACCACATCGGGCGGGGTCACAAGGGCTGCAAGCGTCAAGATGCCCACCACCGCCCATTTGCGCACCGCCCCTAGCCCCGCCGCCGTCACCAGCCCGGCCTTGCCCAGAAGCGTCAGCAGCACGGGCAACTGAAAGCACAGCCCAAAGGCAAAAATGAACTTGAGCGCCAGATCGAGGCTTTCGCGGATCGAGCCCAGAAACACCGTCTGAATACCCGTATCAGGCGTGGCATCGGGGTTTTGGAACGTACCATCACCCGCGATCAGATTGGCCAGCGCCGGGATCGCATCGGAAAAACCGATGAAGAAATTCATCGCCAAGGGTGTGACGATGTAATGGGCAAAGGATGCGCCGATCAAAAACAGCACGGGCGAGGCGATCAGGAATGGCAAGATCGCGCCTTGTTCGGATTTATAGAGCCCCGGCGCGACGAAACGCCAAAGCTGATGCGCGATCACCGGAAAGCTGACCGCGAACCCCATTACGATCGAGATCCGAATCAAGACAAAGAATTTTTCCTGCGGCGCGGTAAAGATCAGGCGCGCATCCTCGCCGCGGGCGCGCAGCACCTCGGCCAAAGGTTGGGAGATGAATTCAAGGATCGGCTCTGCGACAGTGAACATCGCGACCATGCCGACGACAAAGGCCATCACCGCCCGGATCAGCCGCGTGCGCAACTCGGCCAGATGCTCGATCAAGGGCGCCGAGCTGTCTTGGATCTTGTCTTCGGCGCTCATGATTTCGTCGGTTCCGTAGCGGCGGGGGCGGGGGCGGGCGCATCCGCACCATCGGCGTCGGGCGCATCCGCCGTGGCCGGCTTCGCGGTCTTAGCCGCGTTGCGCGCGTCGATCTGATCGCGCAGCTTCTTGGCGTTTGCCAGTTTCTCTTCCGCGATGCGG
>JAQCLA010000122.1 GCA_027592105.1 Pseudomonadota bacterium
GCTGTCATCATCAAAATACCAATCGCCACTCGGGGTCCGCACGAGCAAGACTGTATCACAACTCGACTGTCCTTGGATTTCCAGCCGTCCATGACCCTCCATCCCAGAGAGGAAAAAGCTCAAATTCGGCTGCGCCTGAAAGTACCCCGATGCAAAGATGGGCAGCCCGCATAGGCCCACATCCTGCGTCCCCCCCGCCAAGACAGTGTAATTCGCAGGGGTATAAAGGATTGATCCGCTGGTCGTTACAGCCATGCCCTGCAAGCTGGGGTTGGGACAGCCTTGCATGCTTGCCCCGGGGGCGCTTGGCATCGTGGCGGCCGCAGTGCGGAACACGATCGTGCCTTGGCAGGCGCCGCCGCCGAAACCGCCAACCCAGATATCGACACGCCCATTCAATTGCGACCCGTTCACCACAAGCCGCGGCTGCAATCCGCTGGGACCGTCATCGTTGAAATACCACTGACCATAGGAATCGCGAATGATCATCGTCGGATCGCAATCCGAAGCTGTCTCGGCGGTGAATTCGTAACCATCCATTTGCGACATGTACAAGGTGAAGCTCGGCGCTTCATCGGCATAGCCATATCCGTTGATACCCGGGCAGCTGTCGATTTCATGCTGACCCCCGATTTGCGCCACATAGGCTTGTGCAGCCATCAATTGCGGACCCGTCACGTTCAGCGATGGCCCGACAAGATTGGGGTTGGGGCAAACTGCGGCCGGGATCGGGGCCGGAATTGGCGCGGGTATCGGCACAGGCACTGGCACAGGGATCGGAGAGGGGATCGGCGCAGGAATCGGCAATGGGGCGGGCAGCGGCGCTTGTGCCTGCACCGCGAGCGGCGCGGTGACGATCGGACCACGCGAAAACGGCGTGATGGGTGCGGCAATCGTCGCCTGTGCAAGTTCCAGCGTCGCCGAACAATCCTCATCGCCGAAGCTACCCACCCAGACATCCACTGTCCCGTCCAAACTGGTGCCTGCCGCAAGTGTCAGCCTTGGGTCCAGATTGCCATTGCCATCATCATTGAACAGCCACCGCCCATCGGCGGCATTGACAAGCAAGCTGGTATCGCAGGCCGCTGTGACGGCCAAAACAAGATCCTGGGCTGCTGGATCTGCTATTTCAAAGGAATGATCCGGCGCTGCGCGAAACCGACCAAAACCAAGCGCGCCGAGATCGCAGCCTTCCAGCGCATGTGCGCCCCCCGCGGTCAACGACAGGCGTTGCACCTGCCCCAAAGCGGCCGCGTCATAGCCGGCCACATTGGTCGCAAGCCCAACATCGGGACAGGCCCAAGCCGCTGTCCCGCTGCTCAAAACCCCGATCAAACCCAGCGCCAGAAGTCTCATGTGATTTTCCTATTCATCTCGACCCAAGCCATCGCCAATCAGGGGCCATGTCATTCAGCGTATGACCAAGCGTTTTGTTCAAGCAGGTCGCATTCACCGCAAACACCAATGTCCATTCGCCCCACAAGGCTACGCCTGCCGCTGAAACGACGCCAGAAAAATTCTCACCCAAAAGGGTCGTGAATCAAAAAGGGCGGCCCCAAGGCCGCCCCTTTCCAAAATTCAACCGCACAAGGCGCGCTGGCTTATTCGTCTTCCAGCGCGTCAACGGCGGCCTTCAGCTCGTCCTTGGTCACTGTCTTTTCGCTGACGTCGGCCAATTCAACGATGAAATCGATGACCTTATCCTCGAACAGCGGCGCGCGCAGTTGCTGCTGGGCAGCTTGGTTTTGCTGAATGAACTCGAAGAACGCGCGCTCCTGACCGGGGTATTGGCGGGCTTGCATCATGATGGCCTGCGTCATCTCGGCATCCGACACGGTCACCGCGTTTTTCTGGCCAAGCTCGGCCAAAAGCAGGCCCAGCTTCACCCGGCGCTCGGCCAGCTTCACATGCTCGTCGCTCGGCGTGATCTCGGGGTGATCATGGCCATGCACATCGGGGTTTTCTTCATGCCACAGCTGATGGGCAATCTGACCGGCCTCGGCCGCGACCAAGCTGGGCGGCAGATCGACGGCAACCTGTGCATCGAGCTGATCGAGCAACTTGCGCTTCAGCACCTGGCGCGCCGCACCGGCATATTCGGCGCCCATGCGCTCGCTGATCTGACCCTTCAGCGCCTCAAGGCTCTCGGCCCCATATTTCTTGGCCAATTCATCATCGACCGTTGCAGGAACGGGCTTTCTGACTTCCTTGACGGTTACATCGAACACAACATCCTTGCCGGCCAAATGCGCGGCACCGTATTCGGCCGGGAAGGTCACGTTGACGGCTTTCGCATCGCCGGCCTTTGCACCGACCAGCTCCTCTTCGAAGCCGGGGATAAACGACCCCGAACCAAGCACCAGCGGATAATCCTCGGCTGCGCCACCCTCGAAGGGCTCGCCATCAAGCTTGCCCAAGAAATCGATCACGGCTTGATCGCCATCGGCGGCCTTGCCCTTCTTGGTTTCGAAATTCTGCGCGCTGGCCGCGAGGTTGTTCAGCGCCTCTTCGATTTCCGCATCACCGGGCTGGGCGACCAGCTTTTCGATCTTGAGTGCTTTGAAATCGACCGCCGGGATCTCGGGCAGTTTTTCGTAGGAGAGCGCCACGACGATATCGTCGCCCTCTTTCCAATCCTCGTTGGTCATCTTGACATCGGGCTGCATCGCCGGGCGATCGCCGCTCTTTTCCAGATGATCCTGCATCGCGCCATCGACGGCTTCCTGCATCGCTTCGCCCAAAAGGCGGGGGCCGAACTGCTTTTTCAAAAGCGCCATCGGGACCTTGCCCTTACGAAAGCCCTTCATGGCGATCTCGGGCTGCGCCTCGACCAGCTTTTCGTTCACCTTCGCCTCGAGATCGGCACCGGTGATGGTGATCTGGTATTCGCGCTTGAGGCCCTCGGCCAAGGTCTCGGTGATCTGCATCGCATCCTCACGAAAGTCGGGGCCGGACCGGGCCGCAGCATGCAACCCGGGACAGCCCAATGGCGTCACGAAATTTGCGCTCTTCTAGGGTTGGTGGCGGGGCACTGCAAGCCGATTCCGGCCCAGCGCCCCGGTTTCCGCCCTGCCCGGCCGCGTTGACGCCTGTCAGCCGGCCAGCCGTGAGCGTCCGATGCAATCATATCGCACAAATCCGGCGCGCTTGGCGTCGCGCGGGCTGTAGATATTGCGCAGATCGGCCATGTGCGGGCTTGCCATCTTCTTGGCCAACTTATTGAGATCGAGCGCGCGAAATTCATTCCACTCGGTCAGGATCACCACCAGATCGGCATTTTGCACAGCCTTGTAAGGGTCGTCTTGCCAGACCACACCGGGCAACAGCGCCTCGCCCTCACGCCGGCCTTGCGGGTCGACCACCCGGACTTTGGCCCCACCGCCCACTAGGGCGGGCACGATGGTTAGGCTGGGGGCGTCGCGCATGTCGTCGGTGTTGGGTTTGAAGGTTACCCCCAAGATCGCGATGGTTTTGCCGTTGAACGAGCCATCGCACAGATCGCGCAGCTTTTCGATCATGCGAGTCTTGACCGCGTCATTGACGCGAATGACCGTCTCGACGATCGACTGCGGCACGGCATGCTCTTGCCCGATCCGGGCGAGGGCTTGTGTATCCTTTGGAAAGCACGACCCGCCATAACCCGGGCCCGCATGCAAGAACTTGTTGCCGATGCGCCCGTCCAGCCCCATGCCCTTGGACACTTCCTTCACATCGGCACCCACCCGTTCGCACAGCGCGGCGATCTCGTTGATGAAGGTGATCTTGGTCGCGAGAAACGCATTGGCGGCGTATTTGATCATCTCGGCCGATTCCAGATCGGTGGTGACGATCGGGAAATCGCGCAAGAACAACGGGCGGTAGATCTCGGCCAACACCTCGGCCGCACGCTCGGTCTGCACACCGATCACGACCCGATCAGGCTTCATGAAATCGTCGATCGCCGCCCCCTCGCGCAGGAATTCGGGGTTCGAGGCCACATCGAATTCCGCATCGGGCCGCACCTTGGCCATGACCTGTTTGACGCGGCGATTGGTGCCCACGGGCACGGTCGATTTCGTCACGATCACCGCATAGCCCGTCAACGCCCCGGCCACATCTTCGGCTGCGGCCATCACATAGCTCAGATCGGCATGCCCATCGCCGCGCCGCGTGGGGGTGCCCACCGCGATAAACACCGCCTCCGCGCCATCGACCGCCGCCTTCAGATCGGTGCTGAAGGAAAGCCGCCCCGCCTCGACATTGCGCGCCATCAACTGATCAAGGCCGGGCTCGAATATCGGCACAGCCCCGCGATTGAGTTTCTCGATCTTGGCCGGGTCTTTATCGACACAGATCACATCATGCCCGAAATCGGAGAAACAAACCCCCGAGACAAGACCCACATAACCCGTGCCGATCATCGTGATACGCATAAGATACCTTTTTTCACTTTTACTGCGCCGCTTGGTCTTTGGTGTCACCTATCGCGCGCAAAGGATCAAGCATGCACATGTCATTAACCGCACATTGCCACCCTGGCTTCCCAATCAGCTTGCGCCCCTCAGGCCACGCTAGAATGCGCGCCTCATCGCGCCATTGACCGCAATCAACGCACGGCACCGGCGCAGGCCACAGACCCTGTGCGCCATCGCACGGGACGCAGCCGCGATTGTGCCCTACAATCCTTTGATCATCAGGAGGGATACCCATGACCAAGACGCCGCCGCGCAAGATCCAGACCCAAGGCGTGCATCACATCACCCTGATCGGTGCCGACCGCCAAAGCAGCATCGATTTTTGGGAAGGTGTGTTGGGCATGCCCTTCATTTTCGATCAGCCCAATCTCGACGATCCGAACGAGGGGCATCTCTATTTCGATCCGGGCGATGGGCGGCTGATCACCGTATTCACCAACGAAAATCGCGCGCCCGAGGCCACGCCGGTGCCCGAAGCGGTGGGTGGATTGCATCACCTCGCTTTCAATGTCAGCCAAGCGAGCTTTGCACAAATCGCCGAACGGCTGGACGCCCGCAGGGTGAAACATTCGGGGCCGGTCGATCGTGGTTTCATGGATTCGCTCTATTTCCGCGACCCCTTGGGCCTCAGGATCGAGCTTGCCTCCTATCGTTTCGCACCTCCCGAAGGCATGCGTCACGCCGATGTGCTGCTCGAGGCTCACAAGATCCGCGTCGCGCGCGGCGACCATCATATCGACCGTGCCCATCTCGCCGATGCCATCGAAAATCTCGTGACCCGCAGCCAAGCCTCGCTCTCCCAAGACCGCAGCGCCAAACATGGCTACTGACCTCACAGCCAAAGGCGCCCCATCCTCGCGCCGATAGCCATCGGTGCCAGGGTGCAGCCAAGATCCCGAGCATTCCGCGCAACGCAAAGGCACGGGGACGGTGCGAGGATTTCAAATCGCGTGGCGCCACCCTGCTCACACCGAAATCTCACGCAGAATTCGTTTGCGGGCTATTGAGACAAGGCAAGCTTCTCGGCGACTACACCATGTCGGCGGCAAAGCAGGTCGAGATATGAACCCTTAGGCGGAAGGCCGCCGTATTCATTCCGCAGATAGCGGCGCGTGCGCCCATCGAAATGTACCGAGTAGGCATCCTGCACCTCGATCCGCTCCAGTTGGAACGGAACCTTCATGAACGGTCTGCGACGCGACCGCTGCCCTCCGTAAAAGTAGGTCATCGGCATGGCATGGCGCAGTTCGTCATTCAAAGACAGGTAGTGGCTCAGAAGGTATGGGCCCGAGGTCGCCCATTTCGCCATCTCGATGCGAAAAGGAACCCCCTCGGAACGCGCCTTTTCCGCCCGCTCAGCATCACTCACCGCTTGCCAAGGCAGGTCCGGGTTCTCGTCATAGAAGGCAGAAATGCACACATCGAGACTTGGGCTTGCGCGCGGCAAGTGCAGCACGCCGGTCGCGACATAGGGCATCGGCACATCGCCCACCTCAGGTGCCATGACATAGCTTCCTGTCCGTCGTCAGATAGATTGGGACAGTGACTGCTGATGCGCCCAAGACAGCCCGAGTGTCTGAGGCCTTACACAGGTACTGGCACCATTGTACCGATAAGGGTGGCGATCAGGGTTTCTTCACCCTTCTGCCTGACGAAGACATCAGCTCCCGCGACTACCAACCGGCGCCCCGCACGGATCACACGACCTCGCGCGATCAATTCTTCACCCGCCCCGGGAGCAAGAAGGTGTATAGTCATCTCAGAAGTCAGAACCTCTGTTTCCGCCGGCATCACGCTCAGTGCGGAATATCCGGCCGCGCTGTCACCAATCGCGAATGTTAGCCCGGCATGCGCGAAGCCCTGTTGCTGCTGTGTCGCTGGCGTCAGAGGAGCTGTGATTTCAACGCATCCCGGCTCAATCCGCGTGATGCGCGCGCCAAGCGTGCCCATTAGCCCCTGCTTGTGAAAGCTTGCCTCAATCCGAGATGCAATTGATGATGCCATGACGCCCTCTCTGCCTTGAACCGACACATAGCATGATCTGTGTTGGACAGCAGGAAATTGAAAAGTGCAAATGCCCTTCCGACGGACGCAGCATCCAACTCTGCGGTAGAAGGCCTTCCATGCAATCAGATGCCTGATCCATTGCCCATAAATCGCCCCGGCAGGTGAAGTGCCGATCGCGCCGACAACGAACATAACTGGCGCATTCTCTTAGAAACGAACTTGCCTGCTGCCTCAACGCAGCTTTAGCATGCGTTGGCAGTAACAGAGGCTCGACCAATGGCTGATCTTAAGGGCGCCTACTCCATCGCCTCAACTGCTGAGGCGCAGCGCGTGTACGCCAACTGGGCAACCACATACGACACCAGCTTTGCCGGTAAGTTGGGGTATGTTGCACCACAGCGGATCGCAGAGCTGTTTCTTGCAGAAGGCGGTCAGACAGCACAGCCGGTTATGGATATCGGCGCTGGCACTGGATTGGTCGCAGAGGCGCTGCCCGGACTTGAGATCGATGGCATCGACATCTCACCCGAAATGCTGGCGCAGGCGGAAGCAAAAGGCCTTTATCGCAACCGAATTGTAGCAGACCTGACAGGCACTCTGCCCGTCGCTAATGGTACCTACCACGGATTCATCTCCGCTGGGACATTCACGCATGGACATGTCGGGGCAGGATGCCTGCCGGAACTTCTGAGGATAGCAGCGCCGGGAGCGCTGTTCTGCTGTGGCACGCGACCAACGGTGTATGACGGTATGGGTTTCGGCTCAGCGCTTGCGCTTGCCTCCGCGCGCAGACAGATCACGCCGCCGCATTTTCACGAGATCGGTATTTATGATGCAGCACATGAACACTCAAACGACACTGCGCTCGTGATGGTGTTTCGGAAAAACTGACCCTTCATCCTGCAACACAGCACCGCCACGACGACAGGGACGCAATCGCGTGTTGTTAGTAGCCAAAGCCAAGGACTTCGCACTTACGGATACTGTCAAGCTGAGTGAGCTGCGAATTCACGACAGCAGTCCAAGTTTCAGTTCCAAAGCTTTTCAGCAGATTTGAGTCGACCCTTTGGAGCGCCGTCCAGCATTCGCCGTGGCTACCGGGTGTTATCCCTTCACCGGTAGTGCCAAGACAGACCATTTCAGCATTACCGAGCTGATCCAAACCACTGTCAAAGT
>JAQCLA010000123.1 GCA_027592105.1 Pseudomonadota bacterium
CCGGGATATTTATGAAACGAAGAAGCGAGGGGTTTGGCGATGACGACCCGCAAAGGCCCGGTGATGATCGCGATCAGCGATCCCGCGCCGATCTTGCCACAAGAGGCCCCCGTGCCGCCCGATGCGGTCGCTTTGCCCGAGGGGGGCGCGATGCTTTTGGCCGCGCAATTGGCCGCAAAGCGGCCGAGCCGCTTGGCGCTTTTGTTTTGGCGCGCGGCGGCGGGCTTGATCACGCTGATGGCGGGGATCGCGGCATGGGATGGCATCACGGCACTTTTGGCGGCGCGCCCCTTGCTTGGGTGGATAGCCTTGGTGCTGGCGGGGCTGGTGATGGTGAGTGTCGCGGGGCTGACGCTGCGCGAATGGCTGGCCTTTCGCAGGCTTGGGCGGATTGACCATCTGCGCGCGGCAGCCCTTGGCGCGCAGGCAACGGGCGATCTGGCGGCAGCGCGGGAGGTTGTTGTCCAACTTGACGCGCTATACCGTGACCGGGCCGAATTGGCCGCGCCGCGGGCCGCATTGGCGGGCCAGCGCGATGATATCTTCGATGGCGCCGCCCTATTGGCGCTGGCCGAGGCACGCTTGCTGTCGCCGCTGGACAATGCGGCGCGGTTGGAGATCGAGGCCGCCTCTCGCCAGGTTGCCACGGTGACGGCATTGGTGCCCATCGCGCTGGCCGATATGCTGGCAGCGCTCACCGGCAATATCCGCATGATCCGACGTATCGCCGAGATTTATGGCGGCCGATCCAGCCCCTTGGGGGCGTGGCGGCTGACGCGGGCGGTTCTCAGCCATCTGGTGGCCACGGGGGCGGTGGCGATCGGCGACGATCTGATCGGCTCGGTCGCAGGTGGCTCGGTCCTGTCCAAGATTTCGCGCCGCTTTGGCGAAGGCGTGGTCAATGGCGCGCTGACCGCGCGGGTGGGTGTGGCCGCGATGGAGGTCTGTCGCCCCTTGCCCTTTGGGCCGGGGCAAAAACCGGCGGTCAGCGCCTTGCTGCGTCGGGCGCTGACCGGGCTTTTCGGATCGGGAACAGGGTGACATTAGCCAAGGCGCGCGGCAATACTGGGCGATGAACCAATCCCACGCAGATCGCCCGCTGCTTGGCATCGTTTTGATGCTGGGTTTTTGCCTGCTCATCCCGTTCTCGGATGCGCTGGCGAAGATGCTGGGTGATCGCTTCCCGCTGTGGCAATTGATCATGGTGCGTTTTCTGGCGCAGGCGGGGCTGTTGCTGCCCTTGGCGCTGTGGCGGGGTGCGGTGATTTTTCCCAGCAGACGGGTGGTGCGACTGGCCGCGATGCGCAGTGTGCTGCAAATTTGCGGCATCGCGATGATGTTCAGCGCGCTGCGCTTTTTGCCCCTCGCCGATGCGGTGGCGATTGCCTTTGTCATGCCCTTCATCATGCTGATCCTTGGCCATTATGTGCTGGGCGAGGAGGTGGGGCCGCGGCGGCTGGCGGCGTGTACGGTAGGGTTCATCGGCACGCTGATGGTGGTGCAGCCCAGTTTTGCCGCCGTTGGGTGGCCCGCGCTCTTGCCGCTGGCGGTGGCGGTTGTCTTTGCGCTGTTCATGCTGGTCACCCGCCAGATCGCCAAGGAAATCGACCCCATCGCGCTCCAAGGCTTGGGGGGCATCATCGGCCTGCCGCTGCTCGGCGCGCTGTGGTTTTTGCCTGCAATGGGTGGCAGCCCGCCGCTGATCGGCTGGATCGCGCCACCAGATCAAGGCGCGCTGTGGCTGTTGGTGGCACTTGGGATCACCGGATCGCTGGGGCATTTGTTGATGAGTTGGTCGCTGCGCTTTGCGCCTGCATCGACATTGGCGCCGATGCAATATCTCGAAATCCCGATGGCGGCGCTTGTCGGCCTTTTGCTGTTCGCCGAGTTCCCCAATGGCTTGGCCTTGGCAGGGATCGGGGTGACCATCGCGGCCGGGCTTTACATCGTGGCGCGCGAGCGGCGGCTGAGCCGCGCGGATTGAGCGCGCGCAAGGCAATGCGCGTCGGCACGGCTTAGCCTGATGGCATGCCGCAAGAACATGGCCATAGCCCGGAGGAGGTCGCGGAACGGATCGCCGCACCCGCAGGGCGCGGATATCTGCGCGATGTCGTGTATGGGGCGATCGACGGGGCGGTGACGACCTTTGCCATCATGGCCGGGGTGGCGGGGGCCGCGTTGGAGACCAAGGTCATTCTTGCACTGGGTCTGGCCAACCTGCTGGCGGACGGGTTTTCCATGGCGGCGGGCAATTACGCAGGCACCAAGGCCGAGCGCGATGATGCAAGCCGGCTGACGCGGGTCGAACGCCGCCATCTTGCTGAGAACCCGGCAGGCGAGCGCGCCGAGATCCGCGAGATCTTGCGCCGCAAAGGGTTGAGCGGCGATGTCTTGGAACAGGCTGCCACCCAGATCGCAGGTGACACGGCGGCGGCGGTCGCGCTGATGCTGAGCGATGAATACGGGCTTGCCCCGGTCCCGCCGCGCCCCTTGCGGGCGGCACTGGCGACATTCGCGGCCTTTGTCGGGGCGGGGGCAGTGCCGCTTGTGCCTTTCGTGCTGGGTTGGGGGGACGCGTTCGCGCAGGCCACGGCGATGACCTTGGCGGTATTCTTTGCCATCGGTGCCGCCAAAAGCCTGTGGTCCGAGGCGCCTTGGTGGCGCTCGGGCCTTGAGACATTGGCCATCGGCGGGGCGGCGGCGATGGTGGCCTATGCAGTGGGGCGGCTCTTTGCGCCTTGAGCCCCCTTTACCCGGCGGGGGCGCAGCCCTATACCGCCATGCATGACGCATATCGTGGTTCAGATCATTCGAATTACGGGCCCGGCGCTCTGATCCAGTGAGCCGCCGGGATTGAGGTGCTTGAGCAATCGCACCGCCGCCATTATTGCCCATTCATCCGAAAGATAGGGAGCGCCGGAGATGTGCGCCGATACGCCGAACGTGGACTACAAGGACACGCTGAACCTACCCAAGACCGAATTTCCGATGCGCGCGGGCCTGCCGCAGCGCGAGCCGGGCTGGCTTGCCCGTTGGGAAGAGATCGGGGTTTACGACCGCCTGCGCGAAAAAGCCGGCGATGGAACGCGCAAGCCCTTCACGCTGCATGATGGCCCCCCCTATGCGAACGGGCATCTGCATATTGGCCATGCGCTGAACAAGATCCTCAAAGACATGGTCGTGCGCTCTCAACAAATGTCGGGATTTGATGCGCGCTATATCCCCGGCTGGGATTGTCACGGCCTGCCCATCGAATGGAAGATCGAAGAGGCGTATCGCGCCAAGGGCCAAGACAAGGACAAGATCGACGTTGTCGATTTCCGTCAGGAATGTCGCCGCTTTGCCGAGGGCTGGATCGATATCCAGCGCGAGGAATTCAAGCGGCTGGGCATCACCGGCACTTGGGACAAGCCCTATCTGACGATGGATTTCCACGCCGAGCGCGTGATCGCCGAGGAATTTCAGAAATTCCTCATGAACGGCGCGCTCTATCAAGGCTCCAAGCCCGTGATGTGGTCGCCCGTGGAAAAAACCGCATTGGCCGAGGCCGAAGTGGAGTATCACGACCGCCAGACCGATGCCGTTTGGGTGCCGTTCCGCGTGGTACCTGCAAGCGAGAAGATGGCGCTTTTGGATGGGGAGCCGACGGCCTTTAACGATGCGCTGCACGGGATGGCCGGCAGCGATCTTGACACCGCCAAGGTGGTGATCTGGACGACCACGCCATGGACGCTGCCGCAAAACCGCGCGATCTGTTTTGGGCCCGAGATTTCCTATGGCCTATACGAGATCACGGCCCGGCCCGAGGAATGCTGGGCGCGCATCGGCGACCGCTACCTGATCGCCGACAAGCTGGCCGATGATGCGCTGGGTGCGATGCGGCTTGAGCCCGCGATGTATCGCCGCCTGCGCGCTGTTGCAGCTGATGAGTTAGCGGCGCTGACCTGCGCACACCCGCTGCGCGGCGCGGATGGTGCCAATGGCGAATGGGATTACGATGTACCGATGTTTGCCGGTGATCACGTCACCGATGATGCGGGCACAGGCTTTGTCCACACCGCCCCCAGCCATGGCGATGACGATTTCGAGATCGGGCGCAAGCATGGGCTGGCGATGACGTGGAACATCCTTGATGATTCCAGCTATCGCGCGGACCTCCCGTTTTTCGCGGGCGAGCGGATCATCAAGGAAGATGGCAAGCCGGGCGGTGCCAACAAGGCCGTGATCGACAAGCTGGTAGAGGTCGGCGGGCTTTTGGGGCGTCGGCGTATCACCATCTCGGATGCACATTCTTGGCGGTCCAAAGCGCCGGTGATCCGCCTGAACCGCCCGCAATGGTTCGCCGCCATCGACAAGCCCTTGGGCGATGGGCTGGATCAATATGGGCAATCGATCAGGGCCCGCGCGCTGACCTCGATCGACCAGCTGGTGCAGTGGACGCCCCAAACCGGGCGCAACAGGCTTTATTCCATGATCGAGGCGCGGCCCGATTGGGTCTTGTCGCGCCAGCGCGCATGGGGCGTGCCGCTGACCTGTTTCACGAAAAAGGGCGCGGCACCCACCGACCCGGATTTCCTGCTGCGTGATCCGGGAGTCAATGCCCGTATCCTTCACGCCTTCGAGGCAGAGGGGGCGGATGCATGGTACAAGCCCGGCGCAAAGGCACGCTTCTTGGGCGATGCCTATGACCCCGAGGAATGGGAGCAGGTCTTTGACATTCTCGATGTGTGGTTCGATTCAGGCTCGACCCATGCTTTCGTCCTGCGCGACCGCGAGGACGGGTCCGAGGACGGGATCGCAGATCTGTATCTCGAAGGCACCGACCAGCACCGCGGCTGGTTCCATTCCTCGATGCTGCAAGCCTGCGGCACCATCGGTCGCGCGCCTTATCGCGCCGTGCTGACCCATGGCTTCACGCTGGATGAAAAGGGCATGAAAATGTCCAAATCCATCGGCAACACGGTCGCGCCGCAAGCGGTGATCGACCAATATGGTGCCGACATCCTGCGGCTTTGGGTGGCGCAGTCCGATTACACCGTCGATCTGCGCATCGGACCGGAGATCCTGAAAGGGGTGGCCGACAGCTATCGCCGCTTGCGCAACACGATGCGTTTCATGCTGGGATCGCTGGCCGATGTGACGGATGCCGACCGGGTCGACCCGGCTGACATGCCCGAGTTGGAGCGCTGGGTGCTGCATCGTTTGTCGGAACTCGATGAGGTCGTGCGCAAGGGCTACGCCGCCTATGATTTTCAAGGCGTGTTCCAAGCACTCTTCAACTTCGCCACCACGGATTTGTCGGCCTTCTATTTCGACATCCGCAAGGACGCGCTTTATTGCGACGGCGACACAGCCCGCCGCCGCGCCGCGCGCACCGTGCTGGAGATGCTCTTCGAGCGGCTGACCACATGGCTTGCCCCTGTCTTGGTCTTTACGATGGAAGAGGTCTGGCTTGAGCGGCATCCGGGTGCCCACAGTTCGGTTCATCTCCAAGATTTCCCCGAGACCCCGGCGGAATGGCACAATGACGCGCTGGCCGCGAAATGGGCCGACATCCGCCGCGTGCGCCGCGTGGTGACGGCAGCACTTGAAATCCAGCGCCAAGACAAGGTGATCGGCGCAAGCCTTGAGGCCGCACCGCTGTTGCAAGTGGCCGACCCCGCGCTGGCCGCGATGCTGCAAGCGCTTGATATCGCCGATCTGTGCATCACCAGCGATCTGCACGTTGTCGCGGCTGCGCCACAGGCTGATGCCTTCCACCTCGATGATCCGGGGCTGGGCGTGGTCTTTCACAAGGCCCAAGGCGAGAAATGCCAGCGCTGCTGGAAAATCCTGCCCGATGTGGGCCACCACAGCCATCCGGGCGTTTGCGGGCGCTGTGATACGGCCTTGGGCTGAGAACAAAGGGCGGCCAGCAAGGCCGCCCTTTTTGCAAGAATGCACAAGTCTTTGTGCCTTGGGTTTCACTGCCCTGCGCCCTAGCTTGCCCTTAACATGAAGAGGAGAGCCGCCATGTCCGATACAGAAACATACACGCCGCCCAAGGTCTGGATCTGGGACAAGGAAAATGGCGGCAAATGGGCCGGGCTGAACCGCCCGATCGCGGGGCCGACCCATGACAAGGATCTGCCGGTGGGCCGCCATCCCTTCCAGCTTTACTCCATGGGCACGCCCAACGGGGTCAAGGTCACCGTGATGTTCGAGGAATTGCTGGCTGCAGGCCATGCCGCCGAATATGACGCTTGGCTGATCCGCATCTGCAATGGCGATCAGTTCGGCAGCGGTTTCGTCGCGGTGAACCCAAATTCCAAGATCCCCGCGCTGATGGATCATTCCGGTGACAAACCGGTGCGGGTGTTCGAATCTGGCGCGATCTTGATGCATCTGGCCGAAAAATTCGGCGCATTCCAAGGCCAGCCCGAGGATCGGCCAGAGCTGCTCTCATGGCTGATGTGGCAAATGGGCAGCGCGCCTTACCTTGGCGGGGGTTTTGGGCATTTCTACGCTTATGCCCCCTTCCCGATGGAATACCCGATCAACCGCTTCGCGATGGAGGCCAAGCGCCAGATGGATGTGCTGAACCGCCATCTGGAGGGGCGCGACTGGATGCTGGGCGAGAGCTATTCCATCGCCGACATCGCGATCTGTCCTTGGTATGGGCGGCTTGCCTTGGGCGAGGCTTATGAGGCGGGTGAGTTCCTGTCGGTGCATGAATATCCCAACGTCATCGCATGGGCAGAGCGGTTTTTCGCCCGCCCCGCCGTGGCACGCGGGCGAATGGTCAACAAAACCTTCGGCCCGCCCGAGACCCAGCTATGGGAACGCCACGACGCGGCGGATTTCGACACCCAGACGCAAGACAAGCTGCAAGACAAAGGCTGAGACAGGGGCCGAAAACGCCAGTTTTTCGCATGAGGAAACTGGCGTTTTTCCTGCTGTTTTCCGCAAGGAAGACGGCCCGCCCTTCGCAAAATGCGATCAATTCACAAGCTTATCCACAGTCTCAAGCTTGTTCCCATGTCACTTTCGCATCACCCGCTTGCATCACACCCTCGGCCCGATCAAAGCGCAGATAGGCGATGGCTTGCCCGCCTGCTTGGGTGAAAAGCGTGCCTGCGGGTTTATCGCCCGCCATGATCTCGGTCCCGATCGGGGCCGCACCCGCAACCGACACTGTCACCAGCCCTTTGCGCAACTCGGTCTTGTGCTTCATGCGCGCCGTCACCTCTTGGCCGACATAGCAGCCCTTGCGGTGATCGACGCCACCCATCCGGTCGAACCCGCATTCAAGGATATAGCTGTCATCGGGGATCAACTCGACGCCTGTTTCGGGGATGCAAGCAGCCACGCGCAGCGCATCCCAATCGATGCTGGGCGCACTGCCCGCCATACCATAGCCGCGCCAGCCAAGGCTGGCATCGCGCGGGTCGGCCCATGCCCCCTTGGCCGCATCACCCAAACCACGCACGACTGACAACCCGCTATCGGCAATGCCCACATCAGCGCGCAGCCGATACATCATCAAGCGCTGC
>JAQCLA010000124.1 GCA_027592105.1 Pseudomonadota bacterium
ATGCTCCGGGCGCGCAAAGCGGCCGGAATTATCGACGAAACACAATTTGACGAGATCGAGGAAGACACCTCGAAGGCGGAGGATTAACGACAATGTCCATCACGTCAGCAAACCAGCTGGAACTGTTGCAAACCGCCGATGCGGTGGCGCGCGAAAAGATGATCGACCCCTCGCTGGTCGTGGAAGCGATGGAAGAATCCCTCGCCCGCGCAGCCAAGTCGCGCTACGGGGCCGATCTCGACATTCGCGTCAAGATCGACCGCAAGACAGGCCGCGCCTCCTTCACCCGTGTGCGCACGGTGGTCGAGGACGACGCCGTCGAGAACGAAAAGGCCGAGCTGACAGTCGCGCAGGCCAAGCCATACTTGGATGATCCCAAGGTCGGCGATGTTATCATCGACGAAATCCCGCCCGTCGAACTGGGCCGGATCGCTGCCCAATCGGCCAAGCAGGTGATCTTGCAGAAGGTCCGCGAAGCCGAGCGTGACCGCCAATACGAAGAATTCCGCGACCGCGCCGGCACCATCATCAACGGTGTCGTCAAGCGCGAAGAATACGGCAACGTCATCGTCGATGTGGGCCGTGGCGAAGGCGTTTTGCGTCGCAACGAAAAGATCGGCCGCGAAGCTTACCGCAACGGCGACCGCATCCGCTGCTACATCAAGGATGTCCGCCGCGAAGCGCGCGGGCCGCAGATCTTCCTGTCGCGCACAGCGCCGGAATTCATGGCAGAGCTGTTCAAGATGGAAGTGCCCGAGATCTACGACGGCATCATCGAGATCAAGGCCGTGGCCCGCGACCCGGGTTCGCGCGCCAAGATCGCGGTCATTTCCTATGACAACTCGATCGACCCCGTCGGCGCTTGCGTCGGTATGCGCGGCTCGCGCGTCCAAGCCGTGGTCAACGAACTTCAGGGCGAGAAGATCGATATCATTCCGTGGAACGAAGACGCCGCCACATTCCTTGTGAACGCGCTTCAGCCTGCCGAAGTTTCCAAGGTCGTCATCGACGAAGAAGCCGAGCGGATCGAGGTGGTCGTACCCGACGAGCAGCTGTCGCTGGCCATCGGTCGGCGCGGTCAAAACGTGCGTCTGGCCAGCCAGTTGACCGGCCTCGACATCGACATCTTGACCGAGGAAGAAGAATCCAAGCGCCGTCAGGCCGAGTTCGAAGAGCGCACGCGCCTGTTCATGGACACGCTCGATCTCGACGAATTCTTCGCCCAGCTTCTGGTCTCCGAAGGCTTCACCTCGCTTGAAGAGGTCGCCTATGTCGAAATGGACGAGCTATTGGTCATCGAAGGTGTGGACGAAGGCACCGCCGGTGAGCTTCAGGCCCGCGCCCGCGATTACCTTGAAGAGCAGAACAAGAAAGCGCTGGAAAAAGCCCGTGCCTTGGGTGTCGAAGACGCCCTTGTTGAATTCGACGGCCTGACCCCCCAGATGCTTGTGGCGCTGGGCGAAGATGGCATCAAATCGCTCGATGATTTCGCGACCTGCGCCGATTGGGAGCTGGCCGGTGGCTGGACAACGGTCAACGGCGATCGGGTCAAGGATGATGGCCTGCTCGAGCCCTTCGAAGTCAGCCTTGAAGAGGCGCAGAACATGATCATGACCGCCCGCGTCAAACTGGGCTGGGTCACGATCGAAGAGTTGGAAGCACAGGCCGCAGCAGAATCCGCAACCGAGGAGGCGGAGGGCTAAGGCCCTCCTCGCCGGAGACCCGCAGATGAGCCGGGGCGGACAGAAAACTGATCGGGATGACGGGCCAGAGCGGCGGTGTATCGCCACCGCCGAGGTTCAGCCCAAGCACGGCTTGCTCCGTTTCGTGATCGGCCCCGATGGGCAGGTTGCGCCGGATCTGGCCGAAAAGCTACCCGGCCGGGGCATCTGGGTCGCGGCGGATCGTGCAGCGCTTGAGCTTGCGGTGAAAAAGAACCTTTTCTCGCGGGCGGCCAAGCAGCCGGTCACCATCCCTCCCGACCTGATCGAAAAGGTCGAGGCGGGCTTGGTCCGGCGGTTGACCGATCTGATCGCGCTTTCGCGCAAAGCCGGCGGCGCCGTCGCAGGCTTCGAAAAGGTAAAAGACTGGTTGGCCACCAAACAGGTCAAGGTTCTGCTTCAGGCCACTGATGGGTCTGAGCGGGGCAAATCTAAGCTGTGGACACCGACTGGTGCCCGCTATTTTAGCGTCCTGACAGCCCAGGAATTGGGTTTGGCATTCGGACGCCAAAGTGTGATACATGGCGCGCTTGCCGCTGGTGGTTTGGCCCCTCGTGTTGTAGAGGGTGCCGCGAAACTACAAGGCCTGCGCAAGGCAGACGGCGGACACCCCGCCGGGAAAGACGAACGGAACGCATGAGCGACACGGACGGAAAAAAACCCCTTGGCCTGTCTGGAGGCGCGCTTTCGGGCCGCGTCAACCAGAGCTTCTCCCGCGGACGCAGCAAGAGCGTCGTGGTCGAGACCAAGCGCAAGCGTGTGGTTGTCCCCAAGCCGGGCACCCAATCCGCCGCGGCACAAAACGCCGAGGGCGGTAAGCGCGAGAAATCCGTCCCCGATGCAGAACTCGAACGCCGCCTGAAGGCGTTGCAGAACGCCAAGGCCCGCGAGGTCGAGGACGAGCAGCGCCGCCAGCAAGAAGAAAAAGACCGCGAGGATGATCGCGCCCGTCGCCGTGCCGAGGCCGAGGCCAAGGAACGCGAAGACCGCGAGCGCGAAGAAGCGCTGCGCGTCAAGGAAGAGGAAGAGACGCGTCGCCGTGCCGAAGAAGACGCACGCCGCAACGCCCCCGCCTCTGCTGCACCCAAGGAAGTGGTCAGCGACCCCGCCGCTGTCGAGGCGGCCGCTGCTGCAACGCCGGGCTCGCGCGGGGCGAACAAGCCTTTGCCGCCTCCCACGCGCCGCAAGGCCGACGAGGATGACCGCGCTGGCCGCGCACGCACAGCCGAACGCGACAGCGAGCGTCGTTCGGGCAAGCTGACAGTCAGCCAAGCGTTGACCGGCGGCGAAGGTGGTCGCCAGCGCTCGATGGCAGCGATGAAGCGGAAGCAGGAACGCCAGCGCCAAAAAGCGATGGGCGGACTCGTTGACCGCGAAAAGGTGGTGCGCGACGTTCAGTTGCCCGAGACCATCCTTGTCTCGGAACTTGCCAACCGGATGGCCGAACGGGCCGCCGACGTGGTCAAGTCGCTGATGAAAATGGGCATGATGGTGACGCAGAATCAGGCAATCGATGCCGATACCGCCGAACTGATCATCGAAGAATTCGGCCACCGCGTGCAGCGCGTCTCGGACGCCGACGTCGAAGATGTCATCGTGTCGGTGACGGACAATGTTGGCGATCTCCAGCCGCGTCCGCCGGTCATCACGATCATGGGCCATGTCGACCACGGCAAGACCTCGCTTCTTGACCGCATTCGCAAGGCCAATGTCGTCTCGGGCGAAGCGGGCGGGATCACGCAGCATATTGGCGCCTATCAGGTGACCACCGAAAGCGGCGCGGTTCTGACCTTCCTCGATACACCCGGCCACGCGGCCTTTACCTCGATGCGGGCGCGCGGTGCGCATGTCACCGATATCGTCGTGCTGGTTGTCGCTGCCGATGACGCGGTGATGCCGCAGACGATCGAGGCGATCAATCACGCCAAGGCCGCCAAGGTGCCGATGATCGTTGCGATCAACAAGATCGACAAGCCGGCGGCCAACCCCGACAAGGTGCGCACCGACCTGTTGCAGCACGAAGTCGTGGTGGAAAAGATGTCCGGCGATGTGCAGGATGTCGAAGTCTCTGCCGTGTCAGGCCAAGGCTTGCCCGAATTGCTTGAGGCCATCGCGCTTCAGGCCGAGATCCTTGAGCTGAACGCCAATCCCGACCGCCCCGCCGAAGGTGCGGTGATCGAAGCACAGCTTGATGTGGGCCGTGGCCCCGTCGCGACCGTCTTGGTGCAAAAAGGCACGCTGAAGCAGGGCGACATCTTCGTCGTCGGCGAACAGTGGGGCAAGGTACGCGCCATGGAAAACGACCGTGGCGAGCGCATCAAGGAAGCCGGTCCTTCGGTTCCCGTCGAAGTTTTAGGCCTGAACGGCACACCCGAGGCAGGCGATGTTCTCAACGTCGTCGCGACCGAGGCGCAAGCCCGCGAGATTGCGGAATACCGCCATCAGGCCGCCAAGGACAAGCGCGCTGCCGTCGGTGCCGCCACCACGCTAGATCAGCTTTTGGCCAAGGCCAAGGCCGACAAGAACGTCGCCGAATTGCCCATCGTGGTGAAGGCCGACGTGCAAGGTTCGGCCGAAGCGATCGTGCAAGCGATGGAAAAGATCGGCAACGACGAAGTGCGCGTGCGCGTGCTGCATTACGGTGTGGGCGCGATCACAGAATCCGATATCGGCCTTGCCGAAGCATCGGGCGCGCCGGTCATCGGATTCAACGTCCGCGCCAATGCACCTGCACGCAGCAGCGCCAACCAAAAGGGCGTGGAGATCCGCTATTACTCGGTGATCTACGATCTTGTGGATGACGTGAAAGCCGCCGCCTCGGGCCTTTTGGGCGCCGAGATTCGTGAAAACTTCATCGGCTACGCGCAGATCCGCGAAGTCTTCAAGGTTTCGGGTGTCGGCAATGTCGCGGGCTGTCTGGTCACCGAAGGCGTCGCACGTCGTTCGGCCGGTGTGCGCCTATTGCGCGACGATGTCGTCATTCACGAAGGCACGCTCAAGACCCTCAAGCGCTTCAAAGACGAGGTCAAGGAAGTGCAATCGGGCCAAGAATGCGGCATGGCCTTCGAGAATTACGAAGATATCCGCAAAGGCGATGTCATCGAGATTTTCGAGCGAGAAGAGATCGAGCGCTCGCTCAGCTAAACTTTGCAATCGAGCGAAAAAGCGTCCCTTCGGGGGCGCTTTTTTAGTTTGCGGGTTGAGTAGCTTCGGAAGGGTTGCGCATCCAGACGCTGGCATTCAGCGCCCCCGCGATGCTGACCCAGATCAGGTAAGGCACGAACAGCGCCCCCGCGATCCAATCAAGCTGGAAAAAGGCAAGCATCGTTCCCGCGACGGCGGTCCACAGGCCGAGCATGATGAAAAACGCCGCCCTGATCCGACGCAATCCAAAGAAAACCGGGGTCCAGAGCGTGTTGAACGCGATCTGCATGGCCCAAAAGGCCATGCCATAGGCCGCACCCTCAAGTGGCGCGACACGCGCGGCGGCCACAGCCGATGACAGGTAAAGCACCGTCCAAGCGACCGGGAAGACCCAATCAGGCGGTGTCCAGCTGGGTTTTGAGAGCGCGCGATACCACGCGCCCGGCATGAACATCGAGCCCGTGGTGGCAGCCGCACCGCAAGCGGCCAGAAATATCGCGAATAATGCCCAATCCATGGATCCGACATAGGGCGTCAGGCACCCCGCGCCAAGCCACCATCACTGCGATCGCGGGCTTCCAGCTGCGACAGAACCGCCAGAACATTATCACTCCACCCGGTTTTGGCGCTGCTGGGATGGGCTGCGGCCTCGACCAGAAAGGCGACCTCGGGCAAGGGGCGGGCATAGATGACCGGGCTTTGCGGGAAGGCCGTGACCATACCTGCACGGATCACCGACCATCCCAAAAGGCGCATTTTCTGCCCCCGCGTGGTGAAAGCGCGTGTGCTGATACTGTCATAACCACCGCGCGCCAGCTTGCGCCCAATCGCGTCATAGCAATGGCGGGCGGCGAAAATACCGGGGCGCGCGGCGATGGGAAGTCCTTTCACCCCCGCCTCCGAGCGGTGATAAAGCCTGTCCGCCTCGGCCAATAGGCGGCGCACCATAGCCCGGATCTCGGGCGTGGCACGCGGATTGGCGAGGAATTCCGCCGCATCGATCCCCGCCTCATCCAGCCAATCGGTGGGCAGGTAAAGCCGGCCTGCGCGCGCGTCTTCGCCGACATCGCGGGCGATATTGGTCAATTGCATCGCCACGCCCAGATCACAGGCGCGCGCCAGCGCGTTGGGTTCGCGCACCCGCATCAAGACGCACATCATCGCCCCCACGGCAGAGGCGACCCGCGCGGAATAGCTGCGCAGATCCGACAGGCTGGCATAGCGCCGCTCCATCCCGTCCCAAGCCAGACCTTCCAACAACGCCTCGGGCAAAGCGCGGGGCATGTCGTAATCTGCGATCAAGCTGGCAAAGGCGCGATCGGCCGGCGCATCCTTGGGCCGACCCGCATAGGCAAGCTCCAACCTATCGCGCAGAGCCAGAACCGCCGATGGCTTATGCTCGCCGAAATCAACCTCATCATCGGCGACCCGGCAAAACGCATAAAGCGCCAAGGCCGCATCGCGCACATCGGCAGGCAAAAGCTTGGAGGCCGCATGAAAAGAATAAGACCCCTCGCGAATCGCGTTACGGCACCATTCCAGATCATCAGGGCGCATCATTCGGCGGCCACCTTGGTCTCGACCGGCACATAGGGGCGCGGCGCATCTGGCACCAATTGGGTCAGCACCTCGGAGGAGGTCACGACAGAAGGAATGCCCGCACCGGGATGGGTGCCCGCACCGACCAGAAACAGGTTACCGAATTCTTCGGAGATGTTGTGGGGCCGGAACCACGCCGATTGGAAAATCCGCGGCTCAAGGCTGAAGCCCGCACCATGTGGGCTGAGGTATCGGCTTTCGAAATCGGCGGGCGTCAAGATATGGCTGGCCGACAGATGATCCTCAAAGCCCGGCATCAGGTGATCGTTCAACACCTTTGCAAGCCGCTGGCGATAGGTCTCCTGCATCTCGGCCCAATCGACCGAACCCTTGCCATGCAGGTTCGGCACAGGGCTGAGCGCATAAAAGGTGTCGTCACCCTCTGGCGCGACCGAGGGATCAGTGACCGAAGGGCGGTGCAGATAGACCGACATGTCATGGGCCAAATGGCGCTTCATGAAAATGTCGTTGAGCAGCCCCTTGTAGCGCGGCCCGTTCAAAATGGTGTGGTGGCCCACATCGGCCCATTTGCCCTTGGTCCCCTTGGTGCCGAAATACCAAACGAACAACCCCATCGACCAGCGCGACCGGTTCAGCCGCGCGGGCGTCCAGCGCCGCTTGGCCTGTTTGCGCAACAGCCTGTCATAGGTATGGCCGGGATCGGCATTGGACACGATGATATCGGCGGCGATGCGTTCGCCATCGGTGGTGACCACGCCATCGGCTTGGCCTTTTGTCACGGTGATCTCATCCACCTCGACACCGCGCCGAACGGTGCCGCCCTGATCCTCGATCACGGCGACCATCGCATCGGCCATCGCTTGCACCCCGCCCATGGCGTAATGCACCCCGAATTCCTTTTCGAGATGGCTGACCAGGATATACATGGAGGTCACATGGGTCGGATCACCCCCGATAAAGAGCGGGTGAAACGACAGTGCCATGCGCAAACGCGGGTCGCGGACACGCGCGCTGGCATGGGCATAGACGGACCGATCGGCCCGCAGCTTCACGAAGCCGGGCAATTCGCGGATCAGATCCATCAGCTTGTTCATCGGGCG
>JAQCLA010000125.1 GCA_027592105.1 Pseudomonadota bacterium
CCAGCCCTTGGGACCGGCCGATTATCTGGCACTGGTGGGCGCGGTGAAGCTTTTGGTGCTGGAGGGCATCCCGCGCCTTGATGCGACCAAGTTCAACGAGGCCAAGCGCTTCGTCACCTTGATCGACGCGCTTTACGAGGGGCATGTCCGCCTGATCGCCTCGGCCGAAGAAATTCCCGAGCGGCTCTATCTTGAGGGCGCGGGAAGTTTCGAGTTCGAACGCACCGCCAGCCGCCTGCGTGAAATGCAGGGTGCCGCGTGGGGCGATGGGCGCGACACGCTTAGCTGATCGGCAAGAGCGGATCACAGCTGAGCCGCACATCCATGCCAAAGGCGGGCAGCGGCGTGAACGGATCGACGGAGCTATCGGAGATCCATGTGTTGTCGATGCAGACATCCTGCGCCCAGTTGCCGCCATTGAAGCCGAAACCACCCGTAGCGCCGCAATCATTCACCTCGCCATTGGCGTTCCATTCTTGATAGGTCTGCTGCTCGCGCGATCCGCCCATCGGAAAGGCCAAGCTGTCGGTATCAAATCGCAGCGTCCAAGATGTCTCTGGCGTCAGCATGGACAGCGACCAGAACCCGATGGGCACACCCTCATGATAGCCTTGGATGCGGAATTCGGTCACCTGCTTCTCGGTGATGATGCCGGTGCCCAGCAAGGTCTCGGGAAAGGCGATGATCCCTTCCATCGTGTAGCCATTCGCGCCGATCCAGCAGAATTGTAGCCGCGCGGCTTGCGCGGGCTGGGCGGCGATCATGGCCGCAAGGCAGAAGCTGATGACACGGGCAATCCACATGGGTGTGAGTGTGACCCCTTGGCGCCACAGGTCAAGGGGCGCGCGCCTAGCCGTTCTCTTTCAGGATCTCACCGGCCAGGTAAAGCGAACCACAGATCAGCACCCGCGCGCGCGGGTCTTGCGCCACGATATCGGCAAGTGCTGCACCCACGCTGTCGGCTTGCACCGCACGCAGCCCCGCGCGCGTCGCAGCCGCGGCGGTTTCGCTGGCCGATAGCGTCGCCGCCTGTCCGGGGATCGACACGGCATGCAGGCTTTGCGCGACCCCGGCCAAGGGCGCCATATAGCCTGTCACATCCTTGGTGTTGAGCATCCCGCAGATCAGATGGGTGGGCCGCGCGGGCATGCCCGCCAAAAGGGCCGCAATCGCGCGGGCGGCATGCGGGTTGTGCCCACCATCAAGCCAAAGCTCGGCCTCGGGCGCGATGTCGAACAGCGGGCCATAGCGCATGCGCTGCATCCGCGCGGGCCAAACGGCATCGGTCATCGCGGCCTCGCAGGCGGCCTCGCCCTTGCCAAGCACACGCAGCGCGGCAATCGCCATGCCTGCATTCTCGACCTGATGCGCGCCCAAAAGCGCGGGCATCGGCAGATCGAGCAGGCCGTTTTCATCTTGGAACACCAGCCGCCCAGCTTCGGCCCAGACATGCCAATGCTGGCCATAGGCATAGATCGGGGCAGAATGGCGCGCGGCAACTGCCTCGATCACCTCCAACGCGGCGTCTTGCTGGCGGCCCACGATCACCGGCACGCGGCGCTTGATGATCCCGGCTTTTTCACCCGCAATCCGGCCCAGCGTGTCGCCCAGATATTGCTCATGGTCCATATCGACCGGCGTGATCACGCAAAGCGCGGGGGCATCAATAACGTTCGTGGCATCGAGCCGCCCACCAAGACCCACCTCAAGCAGCGTGTAATCAGCCGGTGTCTCGGCAAAGGCCAAAAGGCCCGCGGCGGTCGTGATTTCGAAATAGGTGATGGCATCCGTGCCATTGGCGGCAAGGCAGCGGTCGAGCATATCCGTCAGCACATCCTCGTCGATCAACTGACCTGCCAGCCGGATACGCTCATGAAAGCGGGCCAGATGCGGGCTGGTATAGGCATGGGTGACATGCCCCGCCCCCTCTAGCCCCGCGCGGATCATGGCCAATGTCGATCCCTTGCCATTGGTGCCCGCGATATGGATCACCGGCGGCAGACGCCGCTCAGGGTGGTCGAGTGCGGCCAAGATGCGCCACATGCGATCCAGCGTCAGGTCGATGATCTTGGGATGAAAGGACATCATCCGTTCAAGGAGGATGTCGGAACGCGGCATGCTCACGGCGTGACCTGCGCCTCTTCGACTGGGCTCTCATCGGTGGTATCGGGGCTGGGCAGATCGGCCACCACTGCAGGCGGCATACCGGTCAACATGCGGATAATGCCAATCAACTCATCCCGCATCTTGCCGCGTGGCGTCACCCGGTCGAGCATCCCGTGATCAAGCAGATACTCGGCGCGCTGGAACCCTTCGGGCAGCTTCTCGCGGATCGTTTGCTCTATCACGCGCGGCCCTGCGAAACAGATCAGCGCATTGGGTTCGGCGATCTGCACATCACCCAGCATCGCATAGGACGCGGTCACGCCGCCGGTGGTTGGATGGGTGAGCACCACGATATAGGGCAGGCCCGCTTCTTTCAGCATCTGGATCGCCACGGTCGAGCGCGGCATCTGCATCAGCGACAAGATCCCTTCTTGCATCCGTGCGCCGCCCGCCGCCGAGAACAGGACGAAGGGCCGCTTGAGCTTCACCGCCCGCTCGCAGCCCGCGACAATGGCGTTGCCCACATACATGCCCATGGACCCGCCCATGAAGCTGAAATCCTGCGCGGCTGCCACGATGGGGGTGCGCCCGATCTCACCCTCGGCGACCAGCATCGCCTCGGCCTCGCCAGTGGATTTCTGCGCAGCGCGCAAGCGGTCGGGGTATTTCTTTTGATCGCGGAACTTCAGCGGATCGTCGATGGGCTTTGGCACCGCGACCTCGGTGAAGATGCCGTTATCGAACAACGCCTCGAACCGCGCGCGCGGCGTGATCCCCATGTGATGACCGCAATTGGTGCAGACATTCAGCGCCTCGGACAATTCACGGTGAAACAGCATCGTGCCGCACTCATCGCATTTCGACCAAAGATTCTCCGGCATCTCGCGGCGCGAGAAGATCGAGTTGATCCGGGGGCGGACGTAATTGGTAATCCAGTTCATAAGGCGCAGCGCTCCGGGGTCTGTCCGTGTCATGACGAGATATGAGATGCTGGCCAAACTTGCAATCACAAGCCGATTTCGCGCATGACGCCCCATCGCGCGCGTGATAGGGCACGGCCTATGGCTCAGCTTCCGACAAAAGAACAAATCTTGGCGTGGATTTCCGAAAATCCCCACGCGACCTCCAAGCGCGACATCGCGCAGGCCTTTGGGCTGAAGGGGGCAAAGCGGATCGATCTCAAGCGCATGCTCAAAGAGCTTGCCGAAGAAGGGCATTTGGAAAAGCGGCGCAAAACCTATCTTGACGCCGACCGCCTACCGCCTGTGTCGGTGCTGCAAATCTTGCCCCCCGACGCGCAGGGCGATTTATTCGCGCGCCCCTTGGAATGGGCAGGCGAAGGGCCGGTACCACGCATCTTGTTCTCGGCGCGCGCGACCGATCCCGGCCTTGGGGCGGGCGACCGTATCCTGGCCCGTTTGCAAGAGGTTGAAGGCGAAGAGCATCACTATATCGCACGGCTGATCCGCAAGATCGGCACCAATCCCGCGCGCGTCTTGGGCGTCTTTCGCGCAGGGGCCGAAGGTGGCCGGATCGTGCCGATTTCCAAAGGCTCTGACCGTGATTGGGTGGTGCGGCCGGGCGAAGCCCATGGCGCGCGCGATGGTGAATTGGTCGAGGTCGAACAGATTGGCCCGAAGGCACGCATGGGCAGCCCACGCGCGCGCATCGTCACCCGGCTGGGCGATCCCGGCGCACCGCGCGCCGTCAGCCTGATCGCGATTGCCGAACATGGCATCCCCGATGCTTTTCCCGATGCCGCCGTGGCCGAAGCCGATGCAGCGACACCCGCCAGTGTCAAAGGACGCGAAGATCTGCGCGATTTGCCGCTTGTCACCATCGACCCCGCCGATGCCCGCGACCGCGACGACGCGGTGCTGGCCCATCTTGACGATGACCCCAAGAACCCCGGCGGCCATGTGATCTGGGTCGCCATCGCCGATGTCGCCCATTACGTCCGCCCGGGATCAGCGCTGGATCACGAGGCCAAACGGCGCGGCAACTCCACCTATTTTCCCGACCGGGTGGTGCCGATGCTGCCCGACACGCTGTCGGGTGATCTATGCTCGCTGCACGAGCATGTGCCGCGCGCCTGTCTGGCGGTGCGCATGGTCATCGACGCCGATGGCAACAAGATCGGCCATCGTTTCGTGCGTGGGCTGATGCGTTCGGTCGCCTCGCTCGCCTATGAAGAGGTGCAAGACGCCATCGATGGGCAAGCCGACAGCAAGGCCGCGCCGCTGCTCGATGATGTGCTGCGCCCGCTTTTCGCCGCCTATGGCGCGCTGAAAAAGGCGCGCGCGCATCGCCAACCGCTTGAGCTTGATCTGCCTGAGCGCAAGATCGCCCTCAATGACGCGGGCGAGGTGGTGTCGGTCGGCTTCAAGGACCGCCTCGACGCCCATAAACTGATCGAGGAATTCATGGTGCTGGCCAATGTCGCCGCCGCCGAAGAGCTGGTCGCGCGCCGCCAGCCGCTGTTGTTCCGCGTCCATGAAGAACCCAGCCCCGAAAAGCTCGAATCATTGCGCGAAACCGCCGAAGCAAGCGGCTTTTCACTGGCCAAGGGGCAAGTGCTGCAAACGCGCCAACTCAATCGCCTGCTTGAACAGGCGCAAGGCGGCGATTTCGCCGAGTTGATCAACATCACGACACTGCGCGCGATGCAGCAGGCCTATTATTTTCCGCAGAATTTCGGGCATTTCGGCCTCGCGCTCAGGGCTTATGCGCATTTCACCTCGCCCATCCGGCGCTATGCCGATCTGGTGGTCCATCGCGCGCTGATCGCGGCGCATGGCTGGGGCAATGACGGGCTGCAGCTGGAAGATGCCGAGGCGTTGGAAGAAACAGCCAAGCATATTTCCGACACCGAGCGCCGCTCGATGGCGGCCGAGCGCGACACCAATGACCGCTACCTTGCGGCTTTTCTGTCGGATCGCGTGGGCAGTACGTTCACCGGACGGATATCCGGGATCGCGCGGTTCGGCGCTTTCGTGAAGCTTGACGAGACAGGCGCAGACGGGCTTTTGCCGATGCGCGCCTTGGGGCAAGAGTATTTTCACCATGACGCCGATAGCCAAACCCTGATGGGGTCCGAATCCGGGCTGACCATCGGGATCGGTGATCGGGTCACGGTCAAGCTGGCCGAGGCGGTGCCGGTCACGGGCGGTTTGCTGCTTGAACTGCTGGAAATCGAGGGGCGTCAAAGCCCGATCCGCCGTGGTCGGAGTGGCAGCAAATATCGTGGCGGCCCACAGCGCAAGGCAGGGCAAACCGCCAAGAAACGCGGCAGCCTGCGCAAAAAGGCGCCATCGCGCCGGGGGTGAGAGGCGAAAACCCGCCAACCGTGGTGGCACAGCGTGGCGCGCCTTACAGAAATGACGCGCAAGCACCCTGCACAGCGGCACCGCAATCGCCTATATTGTCGCCAGGGCAGAAACAATCAAAACACCGAGCCACCTGATGCGCAAAGACCTGATCGCCGCATGCATTGCGACCGTCACGCTGGGATTGCCCGCGATGGCACTGCCGCCGCTGCAATCGCCGCGGCCTGAATTGCGCCCAAGCGCCAATCTGACGGTTGTGACGGCCTCGAGCCAAGGTTCACCCTTGGCGGTCAGCCGTTCGTTGCGGCCCTTGCTGCGTAGCGCCCCGCAACCGATCGTGATCGACACGCAGGTCGCCGTGGCGCGGGCGGATTTCGCCCAGTGGCAAGCCGATTTCCGCAATCGCGCCTTGGCGCAGGGAATCCGCAACGCGATATTCGACAGCGCCTTTGCCGGGGTCGTGGTCAATCCAAGGGTGATCACCCGCGACAGCAATCAGGCCGAGTTTTCGCGCACTTTGTGGGAGTATCTCGACGGTGCGGTATCGGAGGTGCGCATCGCCAACGGGCGCGCGGCACTGGCCCGACATGCCGACACGCTCGCCCGGATCGAACGCCGCTATGGCGTCGAGGCCGAAGTGGTGCTGGCGGTTTGGGGGCTCGAATCAGCCTATGGCGCGATGCGCGGCAACAGCGACATCATCACCGCAATGGCGACGCTGGCCCATGAAGGGCGGCGGCGCGATTTCTTCGAGGCCGAGTTGATCGCAGCCATGCGCATCTTACAGGCAGGCGATGTGGCCCCCCGGCAGATGACAGGTTCATGGGCGGGCGCGATGGGGCATACGCAGTTCATGCCCACGTCGTATCTGGCGTATGCCGTCGATTTCAACGGCGATGGGCGGCGCGATATCTGGTCGGATGATCCCACCGATGCGCTGGCCTCGACCGCCAATTACCTACGCCATCACGGCTGGACGACGGGCCAACCTTGGGGGGTGGAGGTCGTCTTGCCGCAAGGCTTCGACTACAGCCTGACAGGCGAAGGGACCAAGCGCGGCGCGGGGTTTTGGCGGCGTCAGGGCGTGCGGCTGACCAATGGCGCGCAGGTGCCCGATCACGGGCAAGCCGCAATCTTGCTGCCCGCCGGGCATCGCGGCGTGGCGCTGATGATCTTCAACAATTTCCGTGTGATCGAACGCTACAACCCCGCCGATGCCTATGTGATCGGGATCGGCCATCTGGCTGACCGGATCGCAGGGGCCGGGCCATTCCGCGCAACATGGCCACGCGGCGAACGCGGCCTGAGCCGGGCCGAACGCGAAGAGCTTCAGCGCCGGCTTGCCGCGCGCGGCATGCACAGCGGAACGGTCGATGGAATCATCGGACCGCAAACCGCCGACTCCGTCCGCCGCTTTCAGGCGTCGGTCGGCCTTGTGCCAGATGGTTTCGCCTCGCTTGGCGTGTTGGAGCGATTACGCTAGGGCGGATGGTGCGCCTGTCATGGCGCGCCACCCCTGTGATCAATCGCGCAGCAACTCGTTGATCGAGGTCTTGGAGCGGGTCTTTTCGTCCACCCGCTTCACGATCACCGCGCAATAAAGGTTCACGCCGTTCTTGGACGGCATCGAGCCTGCCACCACGACCGATCCGGCAGGTACTTCGCCATACATGACCTCGCCGGTCTCGCGATCGACGATCTTGGTCGATTGGCCGATGAACACGCCCATGCCCAGAACCGACCCCTCGCGCACGATGCAGCCTTCGACCACCTCGGAGCGCGCGCCGATGAAACAATTATCCTCGATGATCGTAGGGCCAGCCTGCATCGGCTCCAGCACGCCGCCGATGCCGACACCGCCCGACAAATGCACATTCTTGCCGATCTGCGCGCAGGAACCCACGGTCGCCCATGTATCGACCATGGTGCCGCTGTCGACATAAGCGCCGAGGTTCACGAAGGACGGCATCAATACCACCCCCGGCGCGATATAGGCCGAGCGGCGCACGACACAGTTGGGAACAGCGCG
>JAQCLA010000126.1 GCA_027592105.1 Pseudomonadota bacterium
ATCATCCTGCCCATAGCGCGACAGCAGTTCGATATTCTCGACCGGCAAGAACAGCCTGTCGCCGCCTGCATATTCCAGCAAAAGGCATTCATGCGGCGCGCCCATCGCGGTGACGGTCTCAAGCCCCTTGTAGCGGCCCACACCGTGATCAACATGCACCACCAGATCGCCGGGGCTGAGCGATTGCGCCTCGGTCAGGTAGTTGTCGGCGCGCTTGATCTTGCGCTTTGGCCGGATCAAGCGATCGCCCAGCACATCTTGTTCCGAGATCACGGTCAGCCCGTCACCGGTAAACCCCTCGTCCAGCGGCCAAACCGCAAGGCTGAGGCTGCCCTTGGGGCCGACTGCGCGGGCATCATCGACCAGCTTGGTATCGGCGAGTCCCTGATCCTCAAGCAAGCCCTGCAAACGCTCGCGCGCGCCCTCGGACCAAGAGGCGATGACAACGGCACTCTCTTCACGCTTTGCCTTAATGTGATCCGCCAAAGCACCAAAAAGGCTGAGTGATTCGCTTTGACGCTCTGGCGCGAAATTGCGCCCTACGCGCCCACCCGCATCAATCACGCGCGGCCCCGGTGCGGCGGGGATCGGTGCGAATTGCAGCGCGCGATGGGCGGCCACCGCGCCCACCCAAGCCGCATCATCAAGATAAAGCAGCTCGGGCGGCACGGGCTTGTAGACCGTATCAAGCCGCCCCTTCTGGGTTAGCGCGGTTTTGCGCGTATCATATTGATCGGCAATGGAATCCCAGCGCGCCAAACGCTGCGCTGTGGTCTGATCATCCAATGTCATCCGCGCATCGGGCAGGTAATCGAACAACGTCTCCAGCCGTTCATGGAAAAACGGCAGCCAATGCTCGACCCCTTGATGTTTGCGCCCTGCACTGACCGCCTCATATAACGGGTCATCGGTGCCCGCCGCGCCGAACTCGATCCGGTAATTTTGCCGAAACCGCGTGATCGCGGCCTCGTCAAGGATCACTTCGGACACAGGCGCAAGTTCGACCCGGTCAAGCTTTTCGGTGGTGCGCTGCGTCGCAGGATCGAAGCGGCGCGCGCCATCAAGCAGATCACCGAACAAATCCAGCCGCACCGGCCCGCTGGCCCCCGGCGGCCAAACATCGATGATCCCACCGCGCAGCGCGTAATCACCCGGCTCGCTGACCGTGGGGGTCTGCACAAAGCCCATGCGCACCAAGAATTGCTTGAGGCCCGCATCATCGATCCGCGCGCCGACCACGGCCGAGAAGGCCGCCGACTGCAGCACCGCGCGTGCAGGCACACGCTGGGTTGCGGCATTGAGCGTGGTCAAAACGATGAAACGCCCCGTCAACCCGCCCGCCAAAGCCGCAAGCGTGGCCATCCGCGCGGCCGAAATCTCGGCATTGGGCGAGACACGATCAAAAGGCAGGCAATCCCACCCCGGAAACGACAAGACCACGGCGGATGGGTCGAAAAAGGCCAAAGCACGGGCCATTGCGGCCATGCGCTTGTCATCGCGCGCGACATGCAGCACGGGTGCCGCAGCCCCCTTGGCCAGTTCCTTAAGCACCAGGGCGGCGTCGAAACCCTCGGGCGCACCAGAGGCGAGAATATGATCGGATGTGTCGGCCATGGCCGCGTGACCTACGCCGCGGGGGGGCGGAGTCAAGCGCTAGTGCAGCGGGCTGACCGTGACATTGGTGTACATGCCCCAAAAGGCGGTGATGAAAATCGAGATCACGCCCATCAGCTGCACGATCATCCGGTGATTGCGCAATCGCAGATAAAGCTGATCGATCTCGGCGTTCTGCACCTGCTGCGCCGTCACAAAGCTTAACCCTGTCACCGCCAAAAGCGGCAACAGCAGCAAGACGATGGCTTGGGCAAATTCGACCCCATAGGCCCACCCAAGAACCATCAGCGCGCTGAGCGCAAAGCCCGAGGCCGCCACAAGCAGCGTGCCCGAGAGTGCGGCGAATTCCAAAATGCGCCTTGCGTTGACCTCGACCATAAGCAACAGATCACGCTGGCTTTCGACATGACCACGCCGCGCGCGTTGGACCATGTGATAGGGAATACCCAAAACCCAATGCGACAACGATGACCACATCACGGCCAAAACGATCCAATACCAAAGATTCGAAAATGACCGCAGGTCGATCACTTCGGTGACAAGATCGAGAAAATCCAAAACTGCGCCGCCCGAATGCCGATACCGTTGCTCTGCCTTGTCTATACCGGCCCTGCGGGCGGTTTCTAGCCCCGGGTTGCATTCATGCGCATCATCGCACAACCCTTGCCCTTGTCGTCAGCCCGTGGCACCGCTTGAAGTTGTAAAGCCCGAGAGAAAGGCACCCGCCATGCCCCAAGCCGCATTTCCCGCGATCCGCCACCGGCGCCTGCGCGCCTCGCGCGCCCTGCGCAATCTGGTGCGTGAGCATGAATTGAGCGTCAATGACCTGATCTGGCCGATTTTCGTGCGCGACGGCACGGGCATCGAAGAGCCGATCTCCTCCATGCCCGGCGTCTATCGCCGCTCGGTCGACAAGATCGTGGAGGCCGCGCGCGAGGCTGCATCCTTGGGCATTCCCGCGATATGCCTGTTCCCCTATACCGATCCTTCGCTCAAGACCGAAACCTGCGAAGAGGCGTGGAACCCCGACAATCTGTCGAACCGCGCGATCAGCGCGATCCGCGACGCGGGGCTGGATATCGCGATCATGACCGATGTGGCGCTCGACCCCTACAACATCAACGGCCATGACGGCATCGTGCGCGACGGCGTGATCGTGAATGACGAAACCGTCGAGGCGCTGGTCAAGATGGCGCTGGCCCAAGCCGCGGCGGGGGCTGATATCATCGGGCCGTCGGATATGATGGATGGGCGCATCGGCGCGATCCGGACCGCGCTCGAGGCAGAAGGCCATCAGAATGTCACCATCATGTCCTATGCCGCCAAATTCGCCAGCGCCTATTACGGCCCCTTCCGCGATGCGGTCGGCGCTTCGGGGGCGCTCAAGGGCGACAAGCTGACCTACCAGATCGACCCCGCCAACCGCCGCGCGGCACTCGCTTGCGTCGAGCGCGATCTGATGGAGGGGGCCGATATGGTCATGGTCAAGCCGGGCATGCCCTATCTCGACATGGTGCGCGAGGTGAAGGACCGCTTCGGCGCGCCGACCTATGCCTATCAGGTCTCGGGCGAATACGCGATGATCGCAGCCGCCGCCGCCAATGGCTGGGTCGATGGCGACAAGGTCATGGTCGAAAGCATGATGAGTTTCCGGCGCGCAGGCTGCGATGGTGTCTTGACCTATTTCGCACCGCGGCTGGCTCAAATCCTCAACGGGTAGCGGCGCATCGGCGGGTGAACGCCAATGATTGTGTTTTGCCCGTGACAGCACGGCGCGAAACGCTTAGGATGCAGGCCAACACGCGGGCAGGAAGACCCGCCCCCGAGGCTATTGGCAAGAGGCATCAGATGCGCACCATCACCCGTCGTCATTTCGTGATCACCGCAGCCGCTGTTCCGCTCGTGTCGGCATGTGCAAACGGCGTGAACTCCAGCGGCGGGCAACGTATCGACGCGCGCGTCGACAGCGCCTTGGAATTCATGAACCGCGAAGTGCCCGGCGCGCAGGAGTTGAGCAACAACGCCGCCGGCGTTCTTGTCATGCCGCTGATCACCGAGGCGGGTTTCGGGTTTGGCGGCTCGTATGGGCGCGGCGCTTTGCGGATCAATGGCGTGACGGTCGATTACTATTCGGCCACCGCCGGCACCTTTGGCCTGCAGATCGGCGCACAGCAATATGCCCATGCATTGTTCTTCATGACCGACACGGCCTTGCAGGACTTCCGCAATTCCAACGGCTGGGCGGCAGGCGGCGATGTGCGCTATGCCCTCAATGATCGTGGCGGGATGCTGGGTGTTGATACAAACACGCTGACCGATCCGGTCATCGCCCTGATCTTCGGACAGGCCGGGCTGATCGTGGGTGCGACGCTCGACGGAACGCGCTACGCGCGCATCCTGCCTTAAACAACACCGATACCACCCGTTTGCATTTGCCCGCGCTTGGGGTAGCAGGCGTTATCTGACTTACGCCGAGGGACCATGTTCTTCCTGCTGCGCTGGCTTGTACGTTTGGGGTCTATCGCCGTCGCCCTGACGGTGATCATTGTGCTGTCCGCTTGGTGGATCGGGTCACGCTCGATCCCCGATTATGACGCGGCGTGGTCGGTGCCGGGCATTTCCGCCCCGGTCGAGATCGTGCGCGACACCGCCGCCGTGCCCCATATCTTCGGTCAAAGCGATGCGGATGTGTTCTACGCCCTCGGCGTGGCACATGCGCAAGACAGGCTGTGGCAGATGTTGATGATGCGCCGCACTGCACAGGGGCGCTTGTCCGAGATCTTTGGCCCGGCCACCTTGCAGATCGACGATCTGCTGCGTCGCCTTGATGTCTATCAATTGGCCAGCGCTTCGGTCGCGGCGCTGGATGCCGACACCACAATGGCGCTCGAGGCTTACGCCGCAGGTGTCAACGCTTGGCTGGGCCTTGTGGGTCAAGAGGCGCTGGGGCGCGGCGCGCCCGAACTCTTCCTATTCACCCCCGACATTACGCCATGGCGACCCGCCGATAGCGTCGCGGTGACATTCCTGATGGCGCTGCAACTGACAGGCCACCATGATGAAGAGGTGTTGCGCGCACGCCTGTCGCTGGCACTAGATGATCCGCGCGGTCTGGCCGATCTGATGCCCGATGCCCCGGGCGCAGGCGTGGCCGAATTGGCCAGCTATCAAGATCTCTTCGACACGGCCCTGCCCCGGTTTGCGCATGCCACATCCACCCCGCGCCACCCGCTGCATCCCAATGTGCTGGGCCGGGGATTGGCCGGTGCCTCCAATGCCTTTGCCGCGACATCGGCGCGCGCGGCCGCATCCGGGGCGCTTTTGGCCAATGATCCACATCTTGGCCTGACGGCACCGGGCATCTGGTATCTTGCGCGGCTCGAGCTTTCGACCGGCGGCGTGATCGGGGCCACCATTCCCGGCATGCCGGTGATCTTGGCGGGCCGCTCGGAACGGCTGGCATGGGGAATCACCTCGGCCTATCTCGATGATATCGACCTTTATGTCGAAGCGTTGAACCCCGAGAATACGGGCCAATATCGCACCCCCGATGGCTGGGCCACCTTTCGCACCGACCGGCGCGTGATCGAGGTTGCGGGCGAAGCCGATGTGACCATCACGCGGCGCTGGACCGAGAATGGCCCGGTCCTGCCCGGTCAGCATTTCGATTTGGCCACCATCACCCCGCCCGGACATGTGATGAGCATGGCATGGACCGCGCTAAGCGATCGCAACACCTCGATCCAGACGGGGATGCGGCTGATGCGGGCGCAAACCATCGAAGATGGGCTTGCCGCAGGCGAGGATTTCGTGGCCCCCGCCCAAAACCTGATGCTGGCCGCCGCAGATGGGCGTATCGCGATGCAGGTGATCGGGCGCATGCCTTGGCGGATGAACGACCATGAAACCCAAGCGCGCATGCCCGCCCCCGGCTGGGTGGCCGCGAACCGCTGGCAGGGGATGACGCTCTATTTCGCCAATCCGCGCTTCATCGACCCCGAAAGCGGGATGCTCGGCAATACCAACAATCGCACAGTTGATCGTGCCTTCCCGCTGCATGTCACCCATGATTGGGGCGATACACAGCGCATCACGCGGCTCTCGCGCTTGATGGAGGCACGCGATGTCCATACCCGCGATAGTTTCATCGAGGCGCAGCTCGACACCGTTTCGGCGGCCGCGCGCAATATCCTGCCCTTGGTAGCCCGCGATCTGTGGTTCACGGGTGAAGCGGCCCCTGCCGGAACGCCCGAACGCCGCCGCCAGCGCGCGTTGGCACTTTTGGCCGATTGGAACGGCGAGATGAACGAGCATCTGCCCGAACCTTTGATCTATGCCGCATGGATGCGCGAATTGCAGCAACGGCTGATCCGCGACGATCTCGGCCCGCTGGCCGATGAATTCCAAAGCTATGAGCCGCTGTTTGTCGAGCGCATCTACCGCGATATCGACGGGGCCGCGCGCTGGTGTGACATCAGCAATTCGACGGCGGTCGAAAGCTGCACCGATATCGCGCAGCTGGCGCTCGACGATGCGTTGCAATGGCTGGAAGAGCGCTATGGCGCCGAGTTGGAAAGCTGGCGCTGGGGGGCGGCCCATGAGGCACGCCATGACCATTCGGTGCTGGGACAGACACGGCTGTTCTCATGGATCGTGAATATCCGCCAACCCACCAGCGGCGGCGATTTCACCCTCAACCGTGCGGCCACTCCCGGCACGCTGCCCGATCCCTTTCTCAATATCCACGCCGCGGGCTATCGCGGTGTCTACGATTTCGCCGACCCCGATAGCTCGGTCTTCGTGATCGCCACGGGGCAATCGGGCAACCCCTTGTCGCGCCATTACGATGATCTGGGCGAGTTGTGGCGGCGCGGTGAGTATATCCCCATGTCGCTCGTTACCGAACTGGCACGGGCCGGCAATATCGGGATCACCCGGCTCGCACCCCGCTAGACGCCACACACAGGCTTTTGCATCGCCGCGCCCTGCGCTATGAGGCCATAGACCCGCCAAGCCCGAGGCCCAAGCCATGCCCCTGATCTATGACAGCCCTGCCGCATGGGCAGATGCCCCCGAGAAACGGCTCGCCGTTTTTGGCATGTCAGGGCTTGGCAAGACGCGGCTTGCTTCCATCCTGCGCGCGCAGGGCCAATGGTATCACTACTCGATCGATTACCGCATCGGCACGGCCTACATGGGCGAGCACATCGCCGACAATCTCAAGCGCCAAGCGATGCAGGTACCGTTTCTGGCAGAATTGCTACGCTCGGACAGTATCTATATCGGCTCCAACATCAGCTTCGGCAATCTGGCCCCGCTGTCCACCTTTTTGGGCAAACCCGGCGATCCGGCGTTGGGGGGCCTGCCCTTTGACGAATACATGCGCCGCCAAGCGCTGCACCGCCGCGCCGAGATCAACGCGCTTTTGGATACGCCCAGCTTCGTGGCGCGCGCGCGCGATCTTTATGAATACCCCCATTTCATCGCCGATACAGGTGGCTCCATCTGCGAGGTGGTCGACCCCGAAGATCCCGCCGATGAGGTTTTGGCGACATTGTCGGGCCAATGCTTGATGGTCTGGATCGAAGGCCCCGAAAGCCATACGGCAGAATTGATCCGCCGCTTCGACCGCGACCCAAAGCCAATGTATTACAAGCCCGAATTCCTTTTGCCGCTTTGGCAAAGCTGGCTGAACCAACAGGGCTTGCGCGCGGAAACGGCCGATCCCAACGCCTTTATCCGCTATGCCTATGCCCATGCGTTGGCCCATCGCGCGCCGCTTTATGCCGCGATGGCGCGCAATTGGGGGGTGACGGTCACCGCCGCCGAGGTCGAGGGC
>JAQCLA010000127.1 GCA_027592105.1 Pseudomonadota bacterium
GTTTGGTGCAGGTGACCCATGATGCGCTGTTCAAGGGGATCGAGGCGGTGCGCCCCGGCAACCGTTTCGGAGATATCGGCCATGCCATCCAAAGCTATGTCGAGGCTGCGCGCATGTCGGTGGTGCGCGATTTCTGCGGTCATGGTCTAGGCCAAGTGTTTCACGCGCCGCCCAATGTGCTGCATTACGGCCGCCCCGGCACCGGCCCCGTGCTGGAAGAGGGGATGTTCTTCACCATCGAGCCGATGGTGAACCTTGGCCGCCCCGAGACCAAGGTGCTGGCCGATGACTGGACAGCGGTGACCCGCGACAAGTCGCTTTCGGCGCAATACGAGCATTCCATCGGCGTCACCGCGACGGGGTGCGAGATTTTCACGCTCTCGCCCGCAGGTAAATTCCATCCGACTTGGGGCTGACGGTGCAGCGCTAACCCATCGTTAACCTTTCTTGCGCAGGCTGCGCCCATGTCCGAGCAGCCATCCTTTTCCTTTGACGAAGCCGCGCCCCGGTTTGTGCCGGGGGGTATTGGCCGCGCGGTGGGGGCCGTGGCGCGTGACCCCTCCAAGGGGGCGGAGTTGCACCGCCACGCCCATCGTGACCGGCTGCGTGATCGGTTCACTCAAGGTGGCGCCGATGCCATGCCGGATTACGAATTGCTGGAGATGGTTCTTTATCGCGCCCTGCCGCGTGGCGATACCAAGCCGCTGGCCAAGCGGCTGCTCAAACGCTTTGGCGATCTGAACCATGTCTTGGCCGCCCCGCCCGCCCGCCTGAGGGAGGTGGAGGGGGTGGGCGACCGCGTGATCTTGGAGCTAAAGCTGATGGAGGCGGTGGGCCATCGCATGGCGCGCGCCCAAGTCATCGGCAAACCGATCTTGTCGTCATGGGATGCGCTTTTGCGCTACTGTCAGACGGCGATGGCGCATCGCGATCTGGAACAATTCCGCGTCCTTTATCTGGACCGCAAGAATGTGTTGATCGCCGATGAGGCGCAGGCAGATGGCACCGTCGATCATGTCCCTGTCTATCCGCGCGAGGTGGTCAAGCGCGCGCTGGAATTGAATGCCTCGGCCATGATCTTGGTGCATAATCACCCCTCAGGCGATCCGACACCCAGTCAAGCTGACATCGACATGACCTATGCAATCCGCGATGCCGCGCAGGTGCTGGGCCTTGTGATCCACGACCATTTGATCATCGGCAAGGCGCGCGCGTTGAGCTTCCGGGCCGAAGGCTATTTGTAATTGCGCAATGGCACGGTCAATCCAGCCAAACCTCGACCCGGCGATTGACGGCGCGGCCCTGTTCTATCTCTTCGCAGGCCATTGGCATCGCCTCGCCGAAGGCGGCGATCTCGAACGTCACGCGCCCCGGCGTTGCGGCGTCGGCTGCGTTTTGCACTGCGTCACGGACCGCTTCGGCGCGACGTTGCGCAACGCGGAGATTGATTTCGGCCGCGCCTGCACTGTCGGAAAATCCCACGAAGATCAGCCGGCGCCCATCGAAGGCGCCGCTTTCGATGGCTGCTGCAAGGCGCGCGACGGCCGCGCGGGACAAGGCGTCCAGATCGCTGGATCCATCGGAAAAGCGCATTGTGGCCGAAAGCCGCTCGGCCCCGCGTAGGCGGCGGACGAGGCTTTGCAATTGGGCAAGCGGTACCTCGTCACCGGCGGCGGCGATGGCATTGGCGAGCCGCATGCCTTGCCGTTCCAGCGGTGTGCGGGTCAGGCTTTGATCGACGTATCCCGATGCGGCGACGATGGATTCAGCTGCGGCGGTTTCGGTCCAATCGAGAAAATCCTGTACCAATTGCGGCAAGCGCCTTGGCGCAAGATAGACATGAACCGGCACGGTGAGCGGATAATCCTCGGCCTTGATCGCATCGACATCGGCGGCTTGGATCAATCCGCAGGCACCCAATAGCGGCAGAATACGCACCGCGCTTGCGACCGAGCGACCCGAAACACCCAGCGCAAAGCTATCGCGTGCCACGGCGGCGGCCAGCGTCGCCGCGCTGGCGTGATAGGTGATCATTGGGGTCAGGTCGCCCTCGGATGTGCCAAGCGCAAGTGTCGCGAAGGACTGCGCCATCCCGCTATCGGCGCGCAACATATGCCGGGCGATCGGGGCATCCGGCCCGCCCAAATCTTGCCAATTATCGATCTCGCCCCGAAAAACCGCCGTCAGATCGTCCAAGGAGATCGCGTCGATCGGGTTGTCCGGCGCGACAAGCGGCACGAGGGCGTCAAGCGCAATCACCCTGACCCGGCGGCTGAGCTGAGGGTCATCGGGCGCGCTTGCACGGTCGGCGCGCTGCTCACCCCGGGTGGGAAGGCGCAAGGTTACCGCCATATCCGCCTCATTGTTCAACAAAGCCAGAAAGCCCGTGTCGCTATTGCCGGGCATGACAATGAAACGGGCGGCGATGCTGTTGTCTTGGCGGGTCATCTCATAGGCGATCGTCCCATTGTGCGGCTCGGGGCCGCGCAACGCCATTGCCCGGTCGGCGGCAAAGCCTTGCAAGAGGCCGGGCAGCAAGGTCTCGGTCACGTTGACCTCGCCTGCCACCCGGGCTTCGGCGGTAAAGCTGATCAGATCGGGGCATCCCGGCCCAGCACAGGCCACCCCTTCGGCGGCGACCGTGAGTGGGCCATAAATGGTATTGATCTGGTAATAGGTGCCGTCAAAGGCGGTCAGTGTGCCTTCAAGCCGGACATCGCCGTCAAGCGAGCGCAGTTCGACATCCTGCGCAGCAACCGGCGCGGCCAATACAACACTCAACAGGGTCAGCCGACGGACAAACCCACACCAAAAAGACATAACACCGGCCACGCATACCTAGTTCGCGGCGAGTCTCGGAGCGTCGAAGAGATTTTGCAACACGAGAAAATCACCAACACCATCGCAACCCGGCAATGTCAGCGTGATCGGCCAGATATCGACCGCGCCGCTTTGGGTCAGTTGAAGGGCGCGCGCGTCGAGCGGGCGGCCACATGTCTCGGCCTTGATCGGAATATCGAGCGAAACGCGCGTATCCGCGGCCTGTGCTTGGGCGACCGTGTAGATCTGGACCTGGGGTGATTGGACGATGCGCGGGTCACCAAGTAGGGTCAGAAAACCACCGCCCCCTGCGAGTGTCTCGGCAATATCGCCCGGCGCCTCCTGCCAGATATGGCCGGGCGCGCCGAAGTCGGCATCGTTTTCAAAAGCATGTAATTCCAAGCCCAGATCGCCATTCCACGCGATTGCGACCCGCGCATATGCGCCAAGATCGGGTAAACCGGCGATCGCCATCGCCTCCTCGCCCGTGTCACTGTGGATGGTGATGAAGGCCGGCGTCTCAAGGGCTGGAATATCGACGGTGAAAAGGCCCATCACATCGGTGCGCGCGGCAAATGACAGGTTGGCGTGGGAAATCTCGAGTTCGGTCTCGGGGCGGCACGGGTCCATGACGTCAAGGGCCACCATCGCGCCGGGCATGGCGGTTGCCGTGACCGCAAAGCCGCAGGGCAGACCGAAGGCGCTGACGCTTTGGGCCGGGGTTGGGGCAGGTGAAGCAGATGGCGGCATTGCCTGCGCTGCAAGATCGACGCTGGGCGTAACCAGATCGGCAGAAACGGTTGCCTGCGTCTGTGAGTTGCCACGCGCGGGCCAAAGCCCGCTCATCGCGATCCCGCCCCCAAGGGCAAGGCACAGGGCTGTCAGGGCGCTTGCCCGCAAAATCGCTTTGCTCGTCGCCATGGCTTTGGCCTCCGCGCAATTCGATACGCGTTGCGATAGCCGCAAAATAGGGCAAAACCGGGGAGAAATCCGTCACTGTTTGTGAACAGTGACGATCAAAACCCCGCATTGTCCTCAGATCCACACCTTTTTCGGTACAGTAGCTGTTAGGTCAGGACAGCCGTCCGTGACAATGCTTGAACTTCTTGCCCGATCCGCAGGGGCAGGGATCGTTGCGGCCGGGGTTGCCCCATGTTGTCGGATCGTTTTCAACGAAACCTTCAAGCGCGGGGCCAGCGGCTGCGTCGGCGGCGCCGCTGATGGTTGCGGTCTCGAGCTGGCGCTGTGCGGCGGCTTGCTGGGCCTGCAATTGGCGGATCAATTGCTCTTGCTGCTCGGCGCTGAGCGGTTGGATGCGGGCCAATTTGCCCGTCACATCCGTGCGCAGACCGTCGAGCATGGATTCGAACAGCTGGAAGCCTTCGGTTTTGTACTCGTTCAGCGGGTCGCGCTGGGCGTAGCCGCGAAAGCCCACGACCGAGCGCAGATGTTCCAGCGTCAGCAGATGGTCGCGCCATTTCGCGTCGATGGTCTGCAACAAAACCTGCTTTTCGATCGAGCGCATTTGTTCAGGGCCGAACTGCGCGGCCTTGGCGGCCATGTATTGATCGGCGGTCTCTTCCAGCCGTTCGCGGATCACCTCTTGATCGACGCCATCTTCGGCGGCCCAATCGGCAAGCGGCGGGTCGATGCCCAGCGTGTCGCGCACGGCGGTGAGCATCTCGTCGATCTCCCACTGATCGGCGTAGGATTTGGGCGGCATATAGGTGTCGACCAGATCCTCGATCACCTGGTGGCGCATATCGGCGGTGACTTCGGCGATATCATCGGCGCCCATGACCTCGCGGCGCTGATCGAAGATGACCTTGCGCTGGTCGTTCATCACATCGTCGAATTTCAACAGCTGTTTGCGGATGTCAAAGTTGCGCCCCTCGACCTTGGCCTGCGCGCGTTCGAGGGATTTGTTGACCCAAGGGTGAACGATCGCCTCGCCCTCTTTCATGCCCAAGGTCGACAGCATCTTGTCGAGCTTTTCAGAGCCGAAGATGCGCATCAGGTCATCTTCGAGCGAGAGGAAGAACGAGGACCGCCCCGGGTCGCCCTGACGGCCCGAGCGGCCGCGCAGCTGGTTGTCGATGCGGCGGGATTCGTGCCGTTCGGTGGCCAGAACGTAAAGCCCACCTGCGGCCTTTACCTTTTCCTCGTCGCCTTTGTGTTCGGCTTCGATCTGGGTGCGGATGCCGGCATGATCGCCCGTCGGATCGGCGGCGATGGCCTGCATAACGCGAAATTCGACATTGCCGCCGAGTTTGATGTCGGTCCCGCGACCGGCCATGTTGGTGGCGATGGTCACGGCGCCCAGCTTGCCCGCATCGGCGACGATCTGTGCCTCTTGCTCGTGCTGGCGCGCGTTCAGGATGTTGTGCGGCAGCCCCGCCTTTTCCAACATCTTGCCCAGCATTTCGGATTTCTCGATCGAGGTGGTGCCGACCAGAACCGGCTGCCCCTTTGCATGGGCCTCGCGGATGGTCTCGACGATGGCTTCGTACTTCTCGCGGGCGGTGCGATAAACGGCGTCATCATCATCTTGGCGGGCAACCGGCACATTGGTCGGGATCTCGACCACGCCAAGACCATAGATCGCCATGAATTCCTCGGCCTCGGTGGCGGCGGTGCCTGTCATGCCGGCCAGCTTGTCGTAAAGGCGGAAATAGTTCTGGAAGGTGACGGAGGCCAAGGTCACATTCTCGGGCTGGATTGCGCAACCCTCCTTGGCTTCGATGGCTTGGTGCAGACCGTCCGACAGGCGGCGGCCCGGCATCATGCGGCCGGTGAATTCATCGACCAAGACCACCTCGCCCGAGCGCACGATATATTGCTGGTCCTTGAAGAACAGCTTGTGGGCGCGCAGCGCGTTGGTCAGGTGATGCACGATCGTCGTGCTTTCGGGGTCATACAGGCTTTGCCCCTCGGGTAGGAGGCCGGTTTCCAGCAGCCGCGCCTCGAGGAAATCATTGCCCTCATCGCTGAAGGTCGAGCTGCGCGCTTTCTCGTCGATGGTGAAGTGATCGTCCTGCACCTCGGGGATGATCTTGTCGATCGTGACGTAAAGCTCCGAGCGGTCTTGCGTCGGGCCGGAAATGATCAAGGGCGTGCGCGCCTCGTCGATCAAGATACTGTCGACCTCGTCCACGATGGCGAAGTTATGGCCGCGCTGGGCCATATCGGCCAAGCTGGCGCGCATGTTGTCGCGCAGATAGTCAAAGCCAAGCTCGTTATTGGTGGCATAGGTGATGTCGGCGGCATAGGCCGTGCGCTTTTCATCATCGGGCTGGCGCGGATAAACCACGCCTGTGGTCAGGCCCAAGGCGGCATAGACCTTGCCCATCCACTCGGCGTCGCGCTTGGCCAGATAGTCGTTGACCGTGACGATATGCACGCCCTTGCCCGACAGCGCGTTCAGATAGGCAGGAAAGGTCGCGACCAGCGTCTTGCCCTCGCCGGTCTTCATCTCGGCGATATTGCCTTGATGCAAAAAGATGCCGCCGACCAGCTGGACGTCATGGGCGCGCAGGCCAAGTGCGCGGCGCGCGGCTTCGCGGCAATTGGCGAAGGCTTCGGGCAACAGTGCGTTCAAATCCTCGCCGCCTTCGGCGCGCGCGCGCAGCGCCTGCGTCTTGGCGATGATGTCGGCATCCGACATCGCCTGATGCGCGGCTTCCAGCGCGTTGATCTGTGCCACAAGGGGGTATGCGGATTTGACCTTGCGGTCGTTCGAAGAGCCGAAGACCTTTTTCGCCAGCGAACCCAATCCGAGCATGTGATGCGCCTTTTTGTGGTGGCCTTGATGCGCGTGATTTCGCGCGGGCTGGTAAAATTCAAACGATCGTGTGGGGCATCCGGGTTGTTCGGCCCATCGCGTCGGTCTATCTACGGCGCCAATACACTGCACCCCAAAGTCATCAGACAAGCGACATAAGGGGCCGCCACATGGGTGTCAACGCGGGCGACACCCTCCGCGCCATAGCAAAGGAACCCTTTCCATGAAGAGATTTTTCGCGGGCACCGCCCTCTCCCTCCTCCTCGCGATGCCGGTGGCGGCGCAAGACAGTGTCGATGCGGGCACTGTTTTGGCCAGTGTCGGCGGCACCGACATCACTTTGGGCCATGTGATCGCCATGCTCACCGTTTTGCCGCCGGAATACCAAGGCCTGCCCGATAACGTCCTTCTCGACGGTTTGCTGGAGCAATTGGTGCAGCAAGAGGTGCTGGCCGCGGTTGCCGAAAACGATATCGGCTTGGTCGAGCGATTGGGTCTTGAGAATGAGCGGCGGGCCTTTCTTGCCGCCACGCTGATCGACCGTATCGGCACCGCTGCGATTTCCGAGGCGGAATTGCAGGCCGAATATGACGCACAATTCGGCGCAGTCGGACCAGTGACGGAGTATAATGCCAGCCATATCCTGCTGGAAACCGAGGCCGACGCGCAAGCCGTGATCGCGGATTTGACCGAGGGGGCCGATTTCGCGGAATTGGCGCGTGAACGTTCGACCGGGCCGTCGGGGCCGAACGGCGGCAACTTGGGCTGGTTCACCGCAGGCATGATGGTGCCGACATTTGAACAAGCGGTTTTCGCGCTGGGCGTGGGCGAG
>JAQCLA010000128.1 GCA_027592105.1 Pseudomonadota bacterium
ATTACTATTGCTCGATACATCTTTTGATCGATACGATCGGCTGAAAATCCGGCCGAAGCATGGCAGTATCAGGACAACATGCGGGATTTTTCATGTGCCGGAACAAGCGCCTTTTCGGCGGCATTGTGGCGCTCACAGGCTTGGGATTTAACCCAAAATCAAACCTGATATCTGAGCCTGTCAGGCGCCTGACCGGCCGATCTTCGGCTCGGTCCCGTCGAGGATGCGACGGATGTTGTCCTTGTGGCGAAGCACGATCAGCACCGCCATCAGCGCCGGGGCTGCTGCTGCCGGCTGACCAAGCAGAAGGGCAAAGACAGGGCCCAAGACCCCCGCGGCGATCCCCGCCAGCGACGAGATGCGGAAAAGGGCCGCCACCACCGCCCATGTCGCACAGGCCGCGAGGCCCAAGGGCCAAGCCAAGGCCAGCAATGTGCCAAGAAGGGTCGCAACCCCTTTGCCACCCCGAAACCCGAGAAACACCGGGTAGCAATGGCCCAAAAACGCGGTAAAGGCTGCGATCTGGGCGGCATCCTCGCCCAAGAAGGCGCGCGCGAGCAGCACCGCGATACCGCCCTTGGCCGCATCCAGCACCAAGGTCAGAAAGGCCGCCAGCTTGTTGCCCGTGCGCAGCACATTGGTGGCCCCGATATTGCCGGACCCGATCTGGCGCAGATCGCCTAGCCCGAAAAGCCGTGCCATCACGATGCCGAAGGGGACCGATCCCAGCAGATAGGCCAAGCCAGCGGCCAGCCCCAAAAGCGCCAAGGATTGTTCGAAGGGTGGCATCATGCCTGCGCCCCGTTCTGGCGATCGAAAACTACCGCGCCATCGACCCATGTCCGCAGCACGCGGCCCTGCATGCGTTGGCCGTCAAAGGGGGTGTTTTTCGATTTCGACTGCAAGGCAAAGCGGTCAAGCACATAGGGGATGTCGGGATCGAACATCACCAGATCAGCCGGCGTGCCGGGCTGCAGGCGTCCGCCCGCCAGCCCAAAGCGCCGCGCGGGGTTGAGCGCGAGCGCGCGGAACAATTCCGGCAGGCTGAGCGCCCCGGCGTGGTAAAGCCGCAGCGCGGCGGGCAGGAGTGTCTCAAGCCCGACCGCACCCGAGGCTGCCGCCTCGAAGGGAAGGCGCTTGCTCTCTTCGTCTTGCGGCGTGTGCATCGAGCAGATGATGTCGATCAGCCCGTCGCGCACCGCCGACACCATCGCTACCCGGTCATCCTCGTCGCGCAAGGGCGGCTTGACCTTGAAGAAGGTGCGATAGTCGCCAACGTCGAAGGCATTAAGCGTCAGGTGGTGGATCGAGATACCGGCCGTGACATCCAGACCCGCCGCCTTGGCGCGCGAAAGCGCAGGCAGGGCCGTGGCCGTGGTGATCTGGTCGGCGTGATAACGCACGCCCGTCATCTCGACCAAGGCCAGATCACGTTCCAGCCCCATGCGTTCGGCCATTGGCGATACGGCCGGAAGTCCGCGCAGCGAGGCGAATTTGCCCGATGTCACCGCCCCGCCAAGGCTGAGCCCCGGATCTTGCGGATGGCCCACGATCAGCGCGCCCAATGACCGCGCATAGGTCATGCAGCGCGACAGCACCTTTGGGTCCGTGGTGACGGCATCGCCGTCGGTAAAGGCCACGGCACCTGCGTCGATCAAGAAACCGATCTCTGTCATCTCGCGCCCTTCGCGGGCTTTAGTAAGCGCGGCCATGGGGCGCACTTTGACGGCGGCATCCTCTTGCGCGCGGCGGGTGACGAATTCCAGCACCTCGGGTGTGTCGATGGGCGTGGCGGTATCGGGGCGTGTGACCATCGTGGTCACGCCGCCCGCCGCCGCCGCGCGGCCCGCGGTGCGGAAACTTTCCTTGTGCCGCTCGCCGGGTTCGCCGACCTTGACGCCGATATCGATGATCCCCGGCGCAAGGTAAGCGCCTTGGCAATCGATCCCGCCTGCGCGCGGCCCCGCGCCGATCTCTGCGATCTGCCCCCCCTCGATCCTGAGCCAGCCAAGGGTTTCTGTCCCTGCCTCCGGGTCGATCAGCCGCGCGTTTCTGAGAAGTGCATTGGTCATCTTATGCCGTCCATCCCGCCAAGCGGTTGCTGCATGTTGCGCCATTTGAGCGCTTTGGTGCCGCCATCCCCATCACGACATCCACAAAAGGATTAGCGCCACCAGCGCAAGACCCATCATCAGCCAAGGCAGCGCGCCCATGCGGCCGGGTGCGGGGCTTAGTGCCGCGGTCTGCTCGGCGCGCAGATCCATTGCCGCTTTGGGCAGCGTCGCCTTGTGATCGGCCCGCGCCAAGGGCAGGCTTGCAATCAGCGTCAGCGCAGCACCCGGCCTGGGCGGCGCCCCCAGCGCGCGTTCTGGCACTAAAAGCACATCGCCCAACAGCGCGTTCATCCGCCGCGCATCATCGCTGTCCAGCGCCTCGGGCGCGAAGGCCATGGTGATGTAATCCGACAGCATCATGTCGCCCAAATCGCTGATCGGAAACAACTCGATCTCATCGGTCTCGACCGCGGTGCCCAGCCAATCGGCAAGCGGCGGCAATGCGGGCGCTTCGCCCTGCGCACGGGTCAAATGGGTGTGGCGCAGGCCCGTCTCGGTGTTCATGGCAAAGACATGGAGCCGCTCGCTCATGCCGCCCGCCGCGCCCGTAGGTTCTCGGCCAAAAGCGCCATCGCGGCCATGCGGACGGCCACGCCCATCTCGACCTGTTCTTGAATGACCGAGCGGTTGATGTCGTCGGCGATGTTGCCGTCGATCTCGACGCCGCGATTCATGGGCCCCGGGTGCATCACGATGGCATCGGGTTTGGCAAAGCTGAGCTTTTCGGCGTTCAGCCCGAAGCGGTGGAAATACTCGCGCTCGGACGGGATGAAGGCACCATCCATCCGCTCCTTCTGAAGCCGCAGCATCATGACCACATCGGCGTCTTTCAGCCCCTCGGCCATGTCGCCATAAACCTCCACCCCCCAATCGGCGGCCCCGGCGGGGATCAGCGTGGGCGGCCCGATCAGCCGCACCCGGTTTTCCATCTTGCCCAAAAGATGGATGTTCGAGCGCGCGACACGGGAATGCGCGATGTCGCCGCAAATGGCGATCACCAGCCGGTGCAAGCGGCCCTTGGCGCGGCGGATCGTCAGCGCATCGAGCAGCGCTTGTGTCGGATGTTCATGCTTGCCATCGCCCGCATTCAACACCGCGCAATTCACCTTGTCGGCGAGAAGTTTGACCGCCCCCGAATGGGGGTGGCGCACGACAAGCAGATCGGGATGCATCGCGTTGAGCGTCAGCGCCGTGTCGATCAGCGTCTCGCCCTTCTTCAGGGAGCTCGCCGCCATCGCCATATTCATGACATCGGCACCCAGCCGCTTGCCCGCGATCTCGAAACTCGCCTGTGTCCGGGTCGAGGCTTCGAAGAACATGTTGATCTGCGTCAGCCCCTTGAGGGGCTGGCCATGCTCGCGGCTGCCACGCTCGGCTTCGGCATAGGCATTGGCGCGATCCAGAAGTGTCGTTATCTCCACCGGGTGGAGGTTTTCGATCCCCAGAAGATGGGTCTGGCTGAATGTCATCGCTCTGCCCCGGTGCATGCTCTGTTGCCCGCTTATAGGTGCGGGTGGGGCAGGGCGGCAAGCTGTTCGGCTCTTCCATCGCGACGCAGGGCAGCATAACCTTGGCCACATGGATGATCTGGACTTTCATGACGCGCTTGCAATGCTCGACTGGCAGATAGAGCTGGGCGCGGATGAGGCCTTGGGCGACACGCCTGTCGACCGCTTTGCCTTGGCCGATCAAGCACCCGCTGCCGCCGTGGTGGCCACTGCGCCCAAGGCGCGCGCATCTGTTGCTGCGCCGCCAGCCGATGACGCGCCACCTGCGCCCTCTGTCGATGCGGTCGCTTTGGCCCATGCTGCCGCCAGCGCCGCGCAAGACCTGCCCGCGCTGCGCGCCGCGATGGAGGGGTTCGCCCATTGCCCCTTGCGCGAAACGGCCACGCGGCTGGTCTTTGCCGATGGTTTGGTCGGCGCGCGCGTGATGATCGTGGGCGAGGCACCGGGCCGCGAAGAAGAACAGCAGGGCAAGCCCTTTGTCGGCCAATCGGGCCAGTTGCTTGACCGGATGCTGGCGGCCATCGGCCTTGACCGCGCCGCGACCGATCCGGCGCAAGCGGTCTATATCGCCAATGTCGTGCCATGGCGTCCGCCGCAAAACCGCAAGCCCGAGGCCGAGGAATTGGCGATGATGGCCCCCTTCATGCGACGTCACATCGCCTTGGCCGCGCCGGATCTGGTGGTCTTGATGGGCAATGCCGCCTGCGAGGCGCTGATCGGCCAAACCGGCATCACACGGTTGCGCGGTGAATGGGTCACGCTGGATAATCGCCCTGCGATCCCCATGCTGCACCCCGCCTATCTGTTGCGCCGCCCACAGGAGAAAGCAGCCGCATGGGCGGATCTTTTGTTGCTCAAGGCCCGGTTAAGGACGAAGACATGAGCCGTATCGACGAAACCCGCCCCTTTCATCCTGTCCGCATCGCCGTTCTGGCCGTGTCCGACACCCGGAGCATGGCGGAAGACAAATCCGGCGATCTCTTGGTCGAGCGGCTGACCACGGCGGGCCATATTCTGGCCGCACGTCACATGCTGCGCGATGAACGCGCCGCCATCGCCGACCAGCTGCGCGCTTGGGTGGCCGATCCGGGGATCGATGTGATCTTGACCACGGGCGGCACCGGGCTGACCGGGCGTGACGTCACGGTCGAGGCGCATCGCGACGTCTATGAAAAAGAGATCGAGGCTTTTGCCACGGTTTTCACCATGATCTCGATGCAAAAGATCGGGACATCGGCGGTGCAATCGCGCGCCACGGGTGGTGTGGCGGGCGGCACCTATCTGTTCGCGCTGCCGGGATCGAGCGGGGCCTGCCGCGATGCATGGGATGAAATCCTGGCCTTCCAGCTTGATTATCGCCATCGCCCCTGCAACTTCGTCGAGATCTTGCCACGGCTTGATGAGCATTTGCGACGGAAATAGGCCGATGCATCGTGTATCCGCTGCATCGATGTTTTTTGCCCATTCGGTTTTCGTGCCTATCTTAGAACAAGCGACCCCTAAAGGCAGCCAATTATGCGCTTTTTCCGCCGTGCCCTGACCGGGCTATTCCTTTTTGCCGTGACGCTTGGCCTATTGGCTATAGCGGGCCAGACGATTTTCGGCGCGATCCAAGATCGCATGTCGGGCGGTGGTGGTGGCATGCCTGCGCGTGAGCGTGTTTTTTCGGCTGAGGTCGCGCCCATCGTGATCGGTGCGCAAACGCCGATCCTGACCGCCTTTGGCGAGCTCCGCTCGCGCCGCACGCTTGAGTTACGCGCGCCCGCCGAGGGGACAGTGATCGCGCTATCCCCCAGTTTCGAAGAGGGTGGCGCGGTCACAGCCGGCGAAGTCTTGATGCGGATCGACCCGACACAGGCCGATAGTGCTTTGGCAAGTGCGCGCACCAATCTGCGCGATGCCGAGGCTGAACTGGCCGATGCGGCCCGCGCCGTGGGTCTGGCGGGTGAAGATGTCGCCGCCGCGCGCCGTCAGGCCGAATTGCGCGATCGCGCTTTGGACCGGCAAAATGATCTGCTCTCGCGCGGTGTAGGAAGTGCGGCATCCGTCGAAACCGCCGAGCTTGCCGCCGCCACAGCCGCGCAAGCAGTCTTGTCGCGCCGCCAAGCGCTGGCACAGGCCGAGGCACGGCTGGCGCAAGCCGAAACAGCGCTTGAGCGTCGCGCCATCGCCTTGGCCGATGCCGAGCGCGCGCGCGCCGATACAGTGCTGCGCGCCGAGTTTGACGGCGTTTTGTCCGGTGTCACGCTGGTTGAGGGGCGCTTGGTCAACCGCAACGAACAGATCGCGCGCCTGATCGACCCAGACGCGCTTGAGGTCGCCTTTCGCATTTCGACCGCCCAATATGCACAGCTTTTGCGCGATGGCGCGGTGCTTCCCGATGCCGATGTGCGGGTGATCTTGGATGTTTTCGGTATGGATCTGGCCTCGACCGCGCGATTGACCCGCGAAAGCGGCGCGGTCGAAGCGGGGCAATCGGGGCGGCTTTTGTTTGCCAGCATCGATGTGCCGCGTGGCCTGCGCGTGGGTGATTTCGTGCGCGTCGAACTGGAGGAGCCGCCGCTTGACGGTGTCGCGCGGCTTCCGGCGACGGCCTATGGCTCGGATGGGCGTATCCTTGTGCTGGGCGAGGAGGATCGGTTGCAATCCGTGGCCGTGACGCTCGTGCGTCGGCAAGGCGATGATGTGCTGCTGCGCGCGCCGGGTCTGGATGGGCGCGAAGTGGTTTTGGCCCGTACGCCTGTCTTGGGTGATGGTATCCGTATCAACCCAATCCGCGCGCCCGAGAGCGGCGAAGCCCTGCCCGAGGCACCGCAAACCATCGCGCTTGACCCCGAACGCCGCGCGCGGCTGATCGCCTTTGTTGAGGCCAACGGCTTTATCCCGGCCGATGTCAAAGCCAATATGCTCAACCAATTGTCGCAAGACGAGGTGCCCGCGCAGATGGTTGCGCGCATCGAAAGCCGGATGGGAAGTTAACCGATGCGTAGCCTTCCACCCGGCGGCGCCGGTATCCTGAGCTACTTCACCCGTCACCGCACAGCGGCGAACCTGCTTCTCATGTTGCTGGTGGTCGCCGGTCTGGCCGCGATCCCGCAGATGCGCGCCCAGTTCTTTCCCGATGTCATCTCGGACGAGATCAATATCGTCATCGGCTGGACAGGGGCGGGTGCCGAAGATGTGGACGAAGGCATTGTCGCGGTTCTTGAGCCTGCGCTTTTGCTGGTGCCGGGCGTGGTTGCGACCGATGCCACCAGCCGCGAGGGGCGCGCCTCGATCGGGGTGGAGTTCGAACCCGGCTGGGATATGGGCCGCGCCGCCGACGAGGTTCAGGCCGCGCTGGATGCCGTGACCGACCTGCCCGACGATGCCGATGACCCATCCGTGCGGCGTGGGTCGTGGTGGGACAATGTCACCGATGTGGTGATCACGGGCCCGGTGGAGCCCGCCCAGCTTGGCCGTTTCGCCGATGAATTCGCCGCAAGGCTTTTCGCCGTTGGCGTCACGCGCACCACCATTCGCGGTGTGGCCGCACCCCAGACCGTGGTCGAGGTCGCGCCCGCCGCGCTGATCCGGCACGATGTCTCGATGTCTGAGATCGCAGGCGTGATCGCAGCGGCCGCCACCACGGCACCTGCGGGTGATGTGGACAGTGCAAATGCCCGTATCCGTACGGGTTCCGCCCAGCGTAGCGCGGCCGAGATCGCGGCGCTCGCCTTGCGCACGAATGCCGATGGAACGACACTGCGCGTAGGCGATGTGGC
>JAQCLA010000129.1 GCA_027592105.1 Pseudomonadota bacterium
GTGCCGGTCGCGCGCCAGCACATCCATGTAGCCCGCCCTGAGTGCGCCATAGAGTTGCTTGTCGCGCACGGGCCGGCCGTTGACGAAGAAGAACTGCGCCACGGCGGCCCCACGCGATGCGGTGGGAAGACCCGCATAGCCGCGCAAGCAAAGCCCATCCCGTTCGGCGTCGATCATCAGCGCATTGTCGATGAAATCGCGCCCCAAAAGCCCGCGCAAGCGCCCGGCCAGCGCATCGAACAGATCGCCGCTTTCGGGATCGGCGCGTAGCACCACGCGGCCCGCATCTGTCATGTCTTTCAAGGTGAAGCCAACGGCGGGTTCGGCCATCGCCAGACGCCGCACGACATCGGTGATCGCCTGCATCTCGGCCCGGTCGCTGCGCAGGAATTTCAGCCGTGCGGGTGTGGCAAAGAATAGATCGCGCAATTCAACGATTGTCCCGCGCGACAGGGCGGCGGGGCGCATGGGGTCCGTCACCCCGCCATTGACGGCGATCTCATGCCCCTCATGCCCTTGCGCACGGCTGGTGATCTTCAGCCGTCCCACGGCACCGAGCGAGGGCAGCGCCTCACCGCGAAAGCCAAAGCTTTGGATATTCAAAAGGTCGCTGCCGTCGATCTTCGATGTCGCATGGCGCGAGAGTGCAAGCGGCAGGTCATCCGGCCCCATGCCGCAGCCATCATCGCTGACGCGGATCAGCGACTTGCCGCCATGGGCCACCTCGATCAGCACGCGGGTGGCGCCCGCATCAAGCGCGTTCTCGACCAGTTCCTTTACGGCGGAGGCGGGGCGCTCCACGACCTCGCCGGCCGCGATCCGGTTGATCGCGGTTTCATCCAATTGGCGGATGATGGTGCGGCTTATTTTGGGGTCATCAAGCGACATGCCCCAAAACCTAGCATGTGCGCGTGAGTCGGGCCAAGGGCCAGCGGGTCAGTTTCCGGGGGATAACCCTTGCGGTTGGCCCACCACGACGAAATGCAGATCATCCGGGCGCAAGAGCCGGGCGGCCACGCGGCGGAGATCCTCCAGCGTCACAGCCTCCACATAGGCGTTGCGGTTGGTGACGTAATCGACGGGGATGTCGTCGGATTGCATCGCCGCCAAGATGCCCGCGATGGTGGCGTTGCCATCGAAGCGCAGCGGGTATTCGCCGGTCATGTAGCGGATCGCGGTATCGCGTTCTTCTTGCGTGACGCCATTGGTGGCCAGATCGGCCCATTGTTCTTTCACCACATCAATGGCTTGTCCTACCAACTCGTTGGAGGATGAAAACTGCCCCAAAAGCCCCGGCGACAGATCAGCCAAGGACAGGAAACTGCCGATGCCATAGGTCAGGCCGCGCTTTTCGCGCACTTCGCCCATCAGCCGCGAGCGAAAGCCGCCCCCGCCCAAGATCTGGTTCAGCACAAAGGCGGCGAAAAAATCGGGATCATCGCGGTCGATGCCTGCATGGCCGAAATACGCCACCGATTGCGGGCTGGGAAAATCCACGACCGTGATCCCACCGCTTAATGCGAAATGGGCGGGGTCGGGGCGCGGCGGGGCGGTCTGGGGCAGGTCGCCAAGGATGTGGTCGATCAACTGACCCAGTTCGGCGGCAGAGATGTCGCCTGCCGCGCCGACGACGACGCGGTCGCGCGTCAGCGCCGCGCCATGTGCCGCGACAATATCGTCACGGCTCAGACCTGTGACTGTTTCGGCGGTGCCTTCTTGCGCAAAGGCATAAGGGTGATCGCCATAGGCCAGCGCGTTGAAGGTGGCGGCGGCGATCTCTTCGGGGTCGCGCGCATCGGATTGGATAATGGCCAAGACCTGTCCGCGCACCCGCTCGATCGCATCTTGATCGAAACGCGGCGTCGTGATGGCCGCGCGCAGCAGATCGGCGGCCGCGTCCCGGTTCTGGGTCAGCATCCGTGCGCTGACCACAACGGCGTCGCGATAGCTGTCGAATGAGAAACTGGCCGCCAAGCCTTCGACGGCGGCGGCGTAGTCTTGCGCGTTCAGATCACCCGCGCCCTCTTCCAGCAGGCCCATCATCATGTAGGTCGCACCACGCGCTGTGGGGGCGTCAAGCGTTGCACCGCCGACAAACCAGAACTCGAGCGCGACAAAGGGGATCGAGCTGTCTTCGACCAACCATGCCGAGATGCCGCCGGGCGATGTGACCTCGTCAATCTCGATGGTGGCGGTGGCGGGCAATGCGAAGAATGCGGCAAAGGCCGCTACGATGAGGCGCTTGATCATTGGCTTATCTCCGCGGTCGCGGCGGCAGGCCGCATCAAATGCCCCGTCACATGGACGGGATCGTTCAAAAGGCGGCGGGCGGCATCCATCACATCTTCGGGCGTGACGGCGGCGAGGATCTCAGGCCAGCTTTCGATATCGGCAAGCCCGAGCCCTGTGGTCAGCTCCATCCCCCAGCGACGCGCCAGCCCTTGGGTGCTGTCTTCTTCGTAGATTTCGCTGGCTGCGATCTGGAACTTGATGCGCGCGAAATGCGCGGTGTCGATGCCTTCGGACAAGAAATCATCGATGATGCGCCAAAGATCGGCCTCGGCCTCCTCCAGCGAGAGACCGGGCACAGGTACGTTCACCAAGCTGAAGCCCGAAGGATCAAAGCTGGTGCTATCGTAATAGGCCGCCGCAAAGAGCGAGCGTTCCTCCTCGACCTGTAGGCGACGCGCCAAAAGCGAGGTCTGTCCACCACCGCCCAAAAGCTCGGCCAGAATGACAAGCGCCGCGGCCTCGGCCTGATCGCCGGGCTCGCGCACGGGGGCGAGCATCTGGATCGAGACATAGGGGTTGGCGACGCGTTCATCGGTGAAGCTGACCCGGCGGTTGGCGATATGGGGCGGCTCGGTCGGGCGCGCGCGTGCAGGCAAAGATAGGGAGGCGGGGATCGGCCCGTAATGTTCTTCGGCCAGCGCGCGCACTTGCTCGGCGGTGACATCGCCTGCCACGATCAAGATCGCATTATTGGGGTGATACCAGATGTCATGGAACACCTGCGCATCATCGCGCGAAAGCGCCTCCATCTCGTGGCGCCAACCGATGATCGGTGCCCCATACGGATGGTTCAAGAACAAGGCCGCGCGCATCTGTTCGTTAAACAGCGCGCCCGCCGAACTGTCGGTGCGCTGTGCGCGTTCTTCGAGGATGACGGAGCGTTCAGTTGCCACTTCGACCGGATCGAAGATGATATCGCGCATCCGGTCGGCCTCCATCTGCATCATCAGGCCAAGGCGGTCCGCCGCGATGCGCTGGAAGTAGCCGGTATAATCCCACGAGGTGAAAGCGTTGTCAGAACCGCCATTGGCCTCGACCACGTTGCTAAACTCACCCGATGCCATGTCATCGGTGGCCTTGAACATCAAATGTTCGACGAAATGCGCGATCCCCGATTGGCCGGGTGGCTCATCGGCGGCACCGACACGATACCAGACCATATGGGTCACGGCGGGCGCGCGATCATCTGTGATCACCACCACCTGCATGCCGTTGTCGAGAAAGAACTCGACCACATCACCGGCCGCAGGTGCCATAACCGGGGTCAATGTCAGCCCAAGGGCTAGCGCAAGCCGGTGCAGCATAAAGCGTCTCCCGATTGGAAAAAGTTTTTGCATAGATAACCCCCGGCACGGCGGCATCAACCATTGCTGACGCAGCCGTGAGCGGGGTTATTCGTTTACCAGACCTTCGGGTGGTGCGGCGGGTGTGCGCACACCGGCGCGGCGCAGGCGCTCCAACTCGGCATAGCGGTCCAAGGACATCTCGCGATAGGCGCTGAAATACACATTGGTGTTGAACAACCGCTCAAGCAACAGCCCGTTATTCCGGCTGCGGAAATCAAGGTCTTCGGCGGCCAAGACGGTGCGGATATCGGGGCTGACGCCAAAGCGCGCGGCATATTGCGCGATATCGCCTGCCTGCCGCGTGCCACCCGAGGGGTCGCCGCCGAGTGCGCGGATCGCGTCACCCTCGGGGTCGGGATAGGTGCGGTTGGTGCCGCCCAGCGTGGGCGAGGGCAAAGCGCTGAGATCGTCTGGAATGACGATGGGATTGGTCGGCAGGATCGAAAATTCATCCGGGCCTGCTTCGGTGTTGCGGATATTCATCAGCCGCGGATCACCCCCGCCGCATGCGGCCAAAACCACAAGCGCGGCACAAAGCGTCAGGCTTGAGAACAGGCGCGGCATGAAACGGTCCTTCGTCATCCTTGGGGCTGGGGTCTAGCCTAATTCTCAGGCCCCGTCACCGTCGATCTTTTCGTCATCGGCCATCTTGGTGTCATTGGCGAAGATCAGCAAGCCGAAGGCACCCGCAAAGATGCCGATATCGGCAACATTGAACGCGAAGGGATTATTGATCCCGCAACAAGACATGTTCAGGAAGTCGGCGACCGCGCCGTAAAGCACCCGGTCGATGGTGTTGCCCAGTGCGCCGCCGATGATCGCGCCTGCCGACAAAAGCGCGATGGGCCGCGTCAGCCCGTGACGCGCCCACCAGACCAACCATGCACAGATGGCAAGCGCCACGGCGATCAAGATCCAGCGCGTCAGCTCTGGCCCCCCCGACATCAGGCCGAAATTGATGCCCCGGTTCCAGCCCATCTTGAAGGTCAGAAAGGGTGGGGCCACCTCGATGATGCCGCGCTCGATCAGGCCCATCGCATGGACCACGATGTATTTCGAGATTTGATCGAGCGCGAACCAGATCGCGGCGGAGATCGTCAAAAGCTTCATGCGCCCTCGCGTGTTTTCGGCGGATGTCGGGTGCGCCATCGGGCGCACCATACACCTTGGCCCCTCAATGCCGGAAATGGCGCATACCCGTAAAGACCATGGCAAGCCCTGCGGCATCTGCGGCGGCGATCACCTCGTCGTCGCGCATCGACCCGCCGGGCTGGATGATCGCGGTGGCGCCTGCTTCGGCGGCGGCCATCAGCCCGTCGGCAAAGGGAAAAAACGCATCGGATGCGACAACCGACCCCTTGGCAGGCGTGTCAGGCAGGCCAAGCTCGGCCCCCATGCGGCCCGCTTTCAGCGCGGCGATGGTCGAGCTGTCTACCCGGCTCATCTGACCCGCGCCGACGCCGACGGTCGCGCCATCCTTGACGTAGATGATGGCGTTGGATTTCACATGCTTGGCCACGGTCCAAGCAAAGCGCAGATCGGCCAGCTCGGCGGCGCTTGGCGCGCGCTGGGTGACGACGCGCAGCTCATCAGGGTCGATCTGCCCGGTATCCTTGTCTTGCACCAAAAGCCCGCCTGCCACCTGCTTATAGGCCAAGACAGGCGCGCGCGGATCGGGTAGCGCGCCGGTGGTCAACAAGCGCAGGTTCTTTTTCGCCGCGAAAATGGCGCGTGCATCTGCATCGGCTTCGGGGGCGATCACCACCTCGGTGAAGATTTTCACGATCTCTTCGGCGGTCGTGCCATCAAGCGTCATGTTCAGCGCCACGATGCCGCCAAAGGCGCTGGTGCGGTCGCAATCAAAGGCCTTTTGATAGGCCTCGGCCAGCGTCGCGCCGCGTGCCACGCCGGAGGGGTTGGCATGTTTGATGATCGCGCAGGCAGGCCCATCGGCGGGCGCGAATTCGGCCACCAGCTCAAAGGCCGCGTCGGTATCGTTGATGTTGTTGTAGCTCAGTTCCTTGCCCTGATGCTGGACGGCTGTCGCCACACCGGGCCGCGCGCTACCGTCGACATAAAAGGCCGCGCTTTGATGCGGGTTCTCGCCATAGCGCATGGTCTGTTTGAGAACCCCGGCAAAGGCGCGACGCCGCGGTGCAGGGTCGTCATGGGCGGCCGCCATCCAAGTCGAGACCGCCGCATCATAGGCTGCGGTGCGTGCATAGGCGGTGCGCGCCATGCGCTGACGAAAGGCAAGGCTAGTGCCGTCATTGGCGTCAAGCTCGGCCAAGACATCGCTGTAATCCTCGGTGTCGACCACCACGGTGACAAAGGCGTGGTTCTTGGCCGCGGCCCGGATCATCGCGGGGCCACCGATATCGATATTCTCGATGCAATCATCGTATTCCGCCCCCGAGGCAACGGTGGCCTCGAAAGGATAAAGGTTGACGACCAACAGATCGATCGCGCCGATCCCATGGGCTGCCATCGCGGCTTGGTGGTCTGCATTGTCACGCAGGGCCAAAAGCCCGCCATGCACCATCGGGTGCAGCGTCTTGACCCGGCCATCCATCATTTCGGGAAAGCCCGTCACCTCCGACACATCCTTGACCGCAAGCCCCGCGTCACGCAGCGCGCGGGCCGTGCCGCCCGTCGACAAAAGGGCCACCCCACGCGCGGCCAGTGCCGTGGCAAAGGCGATCAGCCCGGTCTTGTCGGAAACAGAGATGAGCGCGCTGCGAATTGGCAGGTGGGTCATAAGGGCGTGGTCCTTTTCAATCTTCTTGTGCGTCGTCGCCGGGCGCGGGCAAAAGCCCAACGGGACGGGCCAGTGTCCAGCTGACCGCGCTGCCATAGCCGCTCAGCGTGGCGGAGAGAACGATTTGTTTTGTCGCGCGCGGGCGCATGCGCTCTTCGTCAAGATAGACCGAAGGCGCAAGGCTCAAAACCGCATCGCCCAAATGGCGAAACACCCAAGTTTCGCGGTTGGGTAGTTGGATCGAGACCGCCGTGCCGCCCATATCGATCTTGGCCACCGCATCGGGATGCAGGTGAAACCGCACGGCAAACCGCAGGTCATTGCCATCGGTCAATCGCGCGCGGACCCGGTCCAATGTCATGCGATCAGCGGCGGTCATTGCCGCCAGCCCATCTTCGCCGCGCAACAGGCTTCCGTCATTGGCCAGTTGCAGGGCGCGCAGATGCACCAACCCATGCGTGGCCCGCCAGCCATCATGGCTCAGCGATATCGCCTCGGCTGTTTTCATCTCGGATTGTTGCACTTCGACGATCTGGGGGCCGGTGACGAAATCTTGTTGCAAAGGATCGGCGCGGGTGGCGCCGCGCGCCAACCGCGCGCTGGCATAGCCCATCAAGGACAGGGTGGAGTGATTGGCGGTGGCGCGTCCCGCGCGGTGCCATTGGGGCCCGAACCCATGGCCCGAACCCGCCGAGACGATGACCGGCTCGCGCCCTGACACCAATTCGAAGGCCAATGTAGCGGCGTGCGACCGATGGCTTCCCGGCCCCAAAAGCGGCGGTGCCGCATCGACGATCACCGACACGCGC
>JAQCLA010000130.1 GCA_027592105.1 Pseudomonadota bacterium
ATGCGTAAGCTGGTTGTTGCGTTTTGTGTCCTGTGCGGCCCGGCCTATGCCACGGGGCTTGAGATCGACATCGCGGGCGAGGCTGAGGGCACGGTCATCATCGACCTGTTCGAAGAGGTTGCCCCGCAGCATGTCGCAAGGATCACGACCTTGGCCCAAGAAGGGGCCTATGATGATGTCGTGTTTCACCGCGTGATCGAGGGGTTCATGGCCCAGACGGGTGATGTCGAATATGGCCGCATGGGCCAAGATATGCGCTATGCCGGGCGCGGCGGTTCGCAGTATCCCGACCTTCCGGCCGAGTTCTCTGAGATCACCTTTGATCGTGGCGTGATCGGCATGGCGCGGGCGCAAAATCCCAATAGCGCCAATTCGCAATTCTTCATCATGTTCGCACCCGGCCCTTTCCTTGACGGGCAATATACCGTGGTGGGGCAAGTCGTTGGCGGCATGGAGGTGGTTGATGCCATCAAACGTGGCGGTGGGCAGAACGGGGCGGTCATCGGTGTGCCGGATCGGATGCGTGCCGTCCGCGTGCGCGACGACGACCCGGTCGCGATACAGTAAATCGCCTGTTGCAGGCCTTGGGGAAGAGGGGGGGATTTACCCCCCTTTTTCATGGAATTCATGGGGTTGCGGGAATGCGGGTTTCGCGCTTTGCCGCCCTGCAGCAAACCGCTTGCGACGCAGGCCCGAAAGCCTCATTTTCGAGGACGGAATCAGCCCATAGCGCGAGGGTCGGCGACGGGTGAGTACATACACGAAGCTGATGCGCACCGACGCGGCGAAGGGGCTGACACTAGTCAGCCCCACATTTCTTTACGCCTTGCTGTTGCTGGCCGCCCCCTTGGCGGCAATCGTGCTGTTGAGTTTCTGGACCCAACAATTCTTGACCATCCAGCGCGATTTCACCTTGGCCAATTACACCGAGGCGCTGACCGATCCGCTTTATCGTGAGTTGATGCTGCGCTCTTTGCGGATTTCAGGGCTGGTGACGCTGGTCACTGTCACGCTGGCCTTTCCGGTGGCCTATTACATCTCTTTTCATGTCAGGCCCGAGCGCAAATCACTGTGGCTGTTCCTGATCACCATCCCGTTTTGGACCAGCTACCTGATCCGCGTGTTCTTGTGGCGGGTGATCTTGGCCTATGATGGGCCGATCAACAGCGGGCTGACCTTGGTGCCGGTGATTGCCATCATCACATTGATCTTGGCGGCCATCGCCTTGAGCGCGCTGGTGTTTTGGGCCGTGGGGCAGCTGTCATTGCGCGCCTTGCTTGCGGCTTGCGCCTTGACGGCGCTGGCGGCGCTGATTTGGCTAGTCGCCCCCGAAGGTGGCCTGTTGCGCGGCCCGGTGATCGCAGAGCCCTTGGGCTGGCTGCTTTATAACGCCAATTCGGTCGTGATCACGCTGGCCCATGCTTTCGCGCCTTTCGCGATCTTGCCGATTTTCGTGACGCTGGAAAAGATCGACCGCGCCCTGCTCGAGGCGGCGCGCGATCTGGGCGAAAGCTATGCCATGACGTTCTTGCGCGTGACGTTGCCCTTGGCCATGCCCGGCGTGCTGGCGGCGGTGTTGATCGTGTTCATCCCGACAGTGGGTGATTACGTCACCCCGCGCCTTGTGGGCGGATCGGGCGGCACGATGATCGCCACGATGATCTATGCGCAGATCTTCGATCTGAACGACCGGCCGATGGGGGCGACGCTGGCGGTGCTGGCGATGCTGTTGGTCGCGGCCGTGCTGCTATGGGGGATTTCGCGGGCGCGGTTTTGGCTTTGGCTCGCCGACCGGATGGGCGGCGGGGCCAAGGGGGCAGGGATTGCCGCTGCACTGGCCGTGGCCGAGATCGCGCTGATCCGCGCGGCCTTTTTGCATGGCCCGGCGATGATGGGGCCCGCCACGGCGTCCATCGCGCTGGTGCTTGCGGCCAGTGTCGTTTCCGTCGCGATCTTGCTGCGCCTGCCGAAGGGGAGGTGGGGGATATGAGGGTCAACGCGCTTGCGGTTTTCACCGTGCTTTATCTTTTGGTACTTTACGCCCCGATCGTACTGTTGCCGATGTTCGCCTTCAACGCGGGCACGGTGATCGCCTTTCCATTGCAAGGGTTTACGCTGGAATGGTTCGCGGCCTTGCTCAACACGCCTGCCTTGCATGAGGCAACGCTGAACTCATTGATCATCGCCATCTTGACGGCCGTATTCTCGACCATCCTTGGGCTTTTCGCCGCCCGTGCGGCCACGCGCTATGGCTTTCCGGGCAAGGCCGGGATCGTGGGCTTCATCATGCTGCCTTTGGTTTTGCCCGAGGTGATCGTCGCCATCTCGCTATTGATCGTGCTGATGCAATTGGGGCTGACCAGCGGCACATGGTCGATCATTGCGGGCCACACGCTGATCTGCACGCCCTTTGCTATCGCCATCCTGCAGGGCAGTTTTTCCAATATGGACAAAAGCCTCGAGGAAGCGGCCATCGATCTGGGTGAGACACCTTGGTCGACATTCCGCCTCATCACGCTGCCCTTGGTCAGCCCGGGTATCATCGCCTCGCTGCTGATCTGCTTCACGATCTCGCTTGATGAATTCATCATCGCCTTCTTCTTGTCGGGCAATGAACCGACGCTGCCCGTCTATCTTTGGGGTCAGCTGCGCTTTCCGGCCCGCTTGCCGGTCGTCATGGCGCTTGGCACGATCCTTGTGCTCTTGTCGGTCGCCCTATTGATCGTTGCCGAAACATTCCGCCGCCGCGGCCTAAAACGCGTGGGCCTGAAAGATACCGGAGGCTTTTTGTGAGCCAGACCAGCACCCGTACGCCAATCGTCACGCTGACCGGCGTGCAGAAATACTATGGTGATTATCATGCGCTCAGGGGCATCACCGCCAATATCGGGCAGGGCGAGTTCTTCTCGCTGCTTGGCCCCTCGGGCTGTGGCAAGACCACGCTTTTGCGCGCGATCGCGGGGTTCGAGGATATTTCCGAAGGGCAGATCCTGCTTGATGGCAAGGATATGGAAGGGGTAGCCCCGAACCGCCGCCCCACCAACATGGTGTTCCAATCCTACGCCATTTTCCCGCATATGAGCGTGGCTGAAAACGTGGGCTTTGGCCTGCGCAAATCATCGATGAGCGTGGCCGAGAAACGCGCCGTCGTGGGCCAAGCGCTCGAGATGGTGGGGCTTGGCAAATTCGGCGCCCGCGCGGCTCATGCGCTGTCAGGCGGTCAGCGCCAGCGCGTGGCATTGGCCCGCGCGCTGATCCTCAAACCCAAGGTGCTGCTTCTCGATGAGCCGCTTTCCGCGCTCGACAAGAAGATGCGCGAGGTGATGCAGGTCGAATTGATCAAGCTGCAACGCGAGGTGGGCATCACCTTTATTCTCGTCACCCATGACCAGGAAGAGGCGCTGGTCATGTCCGACCGCATCGCCGTGATGTTCGAGGGCGAGATTGCGCAGCTGGACGATCCTGAAACCCTCTATCGTCGCCCCAAATCCCGCCGCGTGGCCGAGTTCATCGGGATGATGAATTTCCTGCCCGCGCGCGTGTTGGGCGAGGCAGGCGGGCGCGTGGGGGTTGAGGTCCAAGGCCTTGGCCCCGCCGAGCTGGAAGCCGCGCAATGCCCCAGCGGCGCCACACCGGGTGCGGCTGAGATCGGCGTGCGCCCCGAAAGCCTGACGCTTCTCTATGATGGCCAGACGGCTGAGGGCGGGCGCGAGGCTTCCGGCACGGTGCGCGAGGTCGTCTATTACGGCGACATGACCTACTACGACATCCTGCTCGACGGCACGCCCGCGCCCGTGCGCGTCTCGATGCGCAACATGCCGGGCCGCCGCGTGCTGGAATTCGGCGCGCGCGCAAGGCTCGCATGGGATCCGCGCGCGATGGTGTTGTTTGGGTAGGGGGCAGGTTGAGCCGATTTAAGGTCCGTATTAGGTCCAATCATAAAGCAAGTCTCACTTTGGGTCTAGATATGACCCACTGAGACGATCTTGACATTTTGCAAAATATGCCGCATTCAAATACTCCGCGGCATTTTTGGCTCATGCCTGCAAAATTCAATTGTGAAGCTTGCCGATGGCATAAGCGTGATGGAATGCCATATTGTGATAGGAATTCTTGAGATGGAGTTTCTCGGATAGGAATATCGTTGCGTTAGGTTATCCTAATTTTAAGGTACTGATATGCGTTTTTTTACAATGGCAAACGATGGAAGGCTGACCGATTTCCTTCGTTTTTTGCAGGTCTTTTTTGCGTTCAATCCGGAAAAAAATTTACACGTAATTCCTTTTGATGATGGTTTCGAAAAAATTTCAAAGATAATAAACGAGGACGAGCGGCTGATTTTTGTTCCCGCTGATCCAGGTATCGATTCTATCGGCCAGGCCGTTTATGCGGATGAATATTACCGTCCAGACGTTCCCGCTTGGAGGTACTTCAGAAAGTTCAACGTCTTTTGTGGACATGACGAACCTTTCTTTTTTCTTGATGTCAATTCAGTGGTTCTATCCAGTTGGGAAGATGAATGGTACTTCTCTGAAATAGACCGAAACTCTGTCTATTTTCGTGGCCCATCCGCCATACGCAGGACGCTGCCCAAAGATCATTTTTCGCTAACTTTGACTGAACTCGGCCTCAAATCTTCATCGGGCTACAACATGGGCGGCTTTATTTCTCATGGGGGTGTTTTTGACACTGCGCTAGCGCTCACATTGGCCCGTCCTGAATTAAGGAAAGTCTTTGGTCGTGCCCCTGAACAGGCTTTCATGGCGTTATACCTTGGGGTTTTTGGAATCGATAATGGACTGATGACCTCTATCGCCCCATCGATCAGATTTCGATATGATGGTGGTCAACTTATATTCCAGGACGGAAAAACAATTGTAGGCGATGCCCCAGAGCATATAATCTTGGCGACGAAATATACGAGAGTAGATTACACCCCGCATCCGAGAGAGATGGATGAGATTCTTTCTCAGAGACTTTCAATGATCGGAAAGCCGAGATCTTAGATTAAACTATCATTTTCAAATTTAAGAGCGTTCCCTGACCTCCAACCAAATCCCATCCTTGGCTCGCACCGTCAGATAGGCCACGGGCACCGGCACCCGGTCCGGGACCGCCTCGAACCGGAATGCCCGGACAAGCATCGCCAGCAAAAGCGGCCCCTCGACCATCGCGAAGCCCGCGCCGGTGCAGACGCGGGTGCCGGTGGAAAAGGGGATGAAGGCCTCGCGCAGGCAGGTCTTGCCGTTCTCGGTCGTCCAACGGCCGGGGTCGAAGCCGTCGGGGTTGTCCCAGAGCCTTTCATGCCGATGCAAGTGCCAGGGCGAGATCACGATCTGGCTGCCTTTGGGCATGGCACGGTCGCGGAAACACTCCGGCGCGGTCGTTTCGCGCACCATCATGGGCACAGGCGGATACAGCCGCAGCGCCTCGCGGAACACATCGCGGGCAAGGCGCAGCTTTCCCATTACGGCGAAGTCGGCGCCTTGGGCCAGTGCCGCCTCTGCCTCTTCGGCCAGACGGTCTTGCCATTCGGGGAAGCGCGCCAGCAGGTAGAGCGCCCAACCAAGGGCAGAGGCGCTGGTTTCATGGCCCGCAAGGAAGAAGATCGCGACTTGGTCGACCATCTCTTCGGTGCTGAAGCACGCGCCGGTTTCGGGGTCGCGCGTGGTCATGATCTTGGTCGCCAGATCATCGGGGGCGGTGCCTTGCGCGATCTGGTCCATCCGCGCGGCGGTCAACCGCGTGATCAGCGCGCGGATCGCATGCGCGGTCGATCGCGTCTCGGCCCGATGGCCGCGCGGCATCCATTTTGGCAGGGGAAGAAAGGCCGCCGCATTCAAGATCGGCTGGGTGCGCTGATAGGCGCGGAATTGGTGAAACACCTGCGTCGCGATCTCATCTTCGATGGGCAGGGAAAACAGCGTGCGAAAGATCACATCGGCGGCGGCATGGCTCATATCGGCTTCGACCTCGCGCAGGCCGGGGGCCATGCGTGCCACCGCCGCCTCACCTGCGGCCCACATGGCCGGGAAGGTGTCGCGCAGGCGCCCCCCTTCGAATGCGGGGTCGATGATGCGGCGCTGGCGTTGCCATTCCGCCCCATTGGTCAGAAATACCGAAGCGCCCAGAAGCGGGCGCAACCCTTCGCCCACGCGGTCGGATTTTGGGAAATCCATGGGGCGTGCCTTTAGCACCTCGTCGATCAGCGCGGGTTGGTTGATTAGGTAGCTGCGGAAAAACGGCGTACGAAACTCGGCCATCCATGCGCGGTAAAGCCGGGCGGGCTGGGCCGAGAGGATATCTTGCCGAAACAGCCGCAGATAGCGCCATAGCGAGACGCGATCAGCGCGCGCTTGCGGCTTGGGCGGCAGGTCGCGCGCGCTCATGCAGCGCGTCCCGTGTAGCGGTTGACCGCGCGTTCGATCCGCGCGGGCGAGGGGGCGCGATGGGCAAACCGAGCCGCCAGCGACTTTGGACCGGCGGTGATGCGGAAATAATCGTAATCATCCGCATGCCCCGGCAGCGCATCGAACGCGTTAAGATATTGAAAATGCGCCTCGAACAGCCGCCAACGCAGGGCGGCCCAAGTCGCGGGGCGCAAGTTTTGCGAAAAGGCCGCCGAGATGACCAAGGGCCAGCGCTTGTCCTTGGGGGCCACGCCCGAAACCGCCACCGGATCGCAAAGCGCAAAAGAACAGCCATCGCCCGGCGCGGTGACATCGACCCAAGTCAGCGTATCGCTTGACGCAAGCAAGGCCAGATCGCCGCGCAAGCGATCGGCGCGGGGCAGAAAGCTGACCATCGGCACCACATGGCCCAATGTCAAAAGCGACAGCGCCGGGCCATCTTCTGGCACGCGGCCAGCCCTGATCAGATCGGCCAAGACCGAGATCGCGATATAGGCGCCCGAGGAATGGCCAACGATCAGCACCTCATCGGTATCGGAGGCCAGCGCGCCTGCGATTGTCTCGGCGAATTCGGCCATGCGCGCCTCTTGCGCCGGAGGATAGGCGCCATGTGCCTGCGCGGAAAAGGCGTAGTCATGCATCAAATACCACGCGAGCAGATGGTCGCGCCTTTGACACCACC
>JAQCLA010000131.1 GCA_027592105.1 Pseudomonadota bacterium
CGCGATGGCCCGGTTGACCGGGTCGGGCACCTCATTTTGCAACAAGATCGCGCGCAGCGCCGGCGACAGGCGCACAGCCGTGCCATCGAGCGCGCGATTGACGCCCGACACGATCACCGCGCCATAGTCGCCCGCCGCATCCACGATGGCCACGCTCATTCCAGATGCGCCCGGAACCGTCAGAACGCCGCTCCGGTCCACCCCGGCGCTATCCAGCGCAGCAAGAATCTGGTCGCCGAAGCGGTCGGGACCGACACAGCCAGCCATGGCGACACGTCCGCCCATGCGCGCCGCCGCCACGGCCTGATTGCCGCCCTTGCCGCCAAAGCGATAAGCCACGCCATGCCCCACCACGGTTTCATCGAGCGCGGGTAGACGCGGCGCATCGACCACCACATCAAGATGCAGCGCGCCCACCACAAGGATCGCGGGCTCAGGCACCGAACAGCGCCTCGGCCACGATGCGCTGGCTGAGTGCTGCATCCTGACGCGCAATGGCCTCGGTCAGGGCCCGATCCCCGGACAGACCCGCCGCCACCGCGCGCAAGCGTTCCACGAGCCGCACATTGGTGCGAGCCTCCTCGATCGGATCGAGGCCGGAATGATCGGGAAAGGTGTCAAAGTAGATCACGCCATCATAGCCGATGCGCTCAAGTTCCACGAACAGCGCAACGGTCTGCACCGGGTGGACGGTTCCCGCCATCAGCCCGTCGTCGCGCTTGCCATAGCCATCGTTCAGATGCACGCCCAGCAGGCGGGAATGCCGGTCGATCAGATAGGCGGTATGGGACGGCATCTCGTCGGCATAAAGCACATGCGCAAAGTCGAGCGTCACGCCGATGTTGCCCCGCCCTGCCTCTCGCACGGCCAGAAGCGTGGTGCCCACATCGGGCATGAGCGCAAAGGCGCGCGGTTCATTGGGCTTGTATTCGATGGCAATGTCGACCTCGGGGGCGTGATCGGCAACCTCGATCAGGGCCGCGACGGTCTCATCCCACATGCGCGCATAATCGCCCTGAAAGGCGTAATCGAACCCGTCTTGTCCCATCCACAGGGTCATCAGCCGCCCACCCATGTCCAGCCCCGCGTCGATGCCGCGTTTGGTCAGGTCGATCGCCGCGCGCCGAACCGCCGGATCGGGGTTGGTGAACGCCCCGATGGCAAAGGCGGGATGGGTATAGTAGCGCATCGCCAACCCATTCAGCGCCAGCCCCGCATCGCCCAGCATCCGCGCCAGTTGGGCCGGCGTCTGAGCGTCGAAATGGTCGGGATAGTTCAGATCGGCGGCATCAAGAGAGCCGACGCGCCCGGCACTGGCGATCATGCCGGAAATGCCAGCCCCCCCGGCACGCTTGAACGCGTTAAGCCGCGCCGCATAGCGGGGGCGGTTGGGAATAGGAACGGTCATGGCGATCCTTTGTGTCAGCGCGGGGCAAAAAATTCGGGGTGTTCGCGTTCCAAAGGCTCCAGAAAGGTGATGAGCCGTCCCAGATGGGCGCGCATCGCCTGTCGGGCGGCGTCAGGGTCGCGCGTTTCAAGCGCGGCGAGAATGGCTTTGTGTTCCTCGAGCGTTTCCTCAACCCGGCCGGGCATCGGCAAGATCAATTGCCGTGCGCGGTTCACATGAAGCCAAGCGGCATCAGCGACATACGCAAGTTTCTTGAAGCCGGTGAACGACAAGATCAGCTCGTGCATCTCGCCATCAAGCGCGTAAAAGCCGCGAAAATCGCCATCGGCCACCAAGATGTCTTGCACGCGCAGATTGCGCCGCAACTGGAGCAGCTGCTTTTCGGTCAGGATCGGGGCTATGACCTCGACGGCGGCAAGTTCGATCGCTTCACGCAAAAAGGCGCCCTCGCGGATCTCATCCATCGAGAAGCGCGCCACATAGGTCCCGGCCTGGGGCACCACATCCACCAGCCCCTCGGCCGCAAGCCGCGATATGGCCTCGGCCACGGGCGAGCGCGATACACCCAGTTGCGCGCAAATTTCTACCTTGCGCAACGCTTCGCCGGGGCGATACCCTAAATCCAGTATCGCGGCCCGCAGCGCCAGATAGGACCGATTGGCAAGCGACCCCGAAAAGTCGGACAAGGGCCGCAGTCGGGCATGCCCGTCGACGGGGCCTTGCGGATGACCATTTTGTATCTTTAACATGTTAGCATGTTAGCTTTGGGCCATGCCGAGTCAAGCGTGCACGCCCCCTGCCGGAGCACAAGATGACCAACGCCGCGCCCCGTGTGATCCGCCTGAACCCGATGGATAATATCGGGGTCGCACTTGCCGATCTGGAGCTCGCAAGCGCCTTGCCGGGCGGGGCCGCAGCCCTGGAACAGATCAAGCGCGGCCACAAGGTGGCGTTGGAGGCAATCGCGCCGGGTGCGCCTGTCTATCGCTATGGTCAGATGATCGGCGTGGCCACCGCCCCGATCCTTGCGGGTGGGCATGTGCACAGCCACAATCTTGGGATGAGCGATCACCGGCAAGACCATGCCTTTGGGGCCGACTGCCGGGCGCTTGTGCCGGCACAGACACCGCGCAGCTTCATGGGCTATCACCGCGCCGATGGGCAGGTCGGCACGCGCAACTATCTGGGCATCCTGACCTCGGTGAACTGCTCGGGGTCGGTCGCCCGCTTCGTGGCCGAGGCTGTCGACCGCGAGGGCTGGCTGGCCGATTATCCCGGCATGGACGGGGTGGTGCCGATCGTGCATGGCACGGGCTGTGGCATGGCGGGCAACGACGAAGGTTATGACACGCTGTTTCGCACATTGGCCGGATACGCGCGCAATCCCAATTTCGCCGGTATCTTGTTGCTTGGGCTGGGATGCGAGGTGATGCAGATCCCCGACCTGATCGGCGCGGGGCGCATGCGCGAAGACGGCAATTTCCGTTACATGACGATTCAGCAGACCGGTGGCACACGGCGCACGATCGAGCGCAGCATGGCGGTTTTGCGTGAAATGGCCGAGGTGGCGCGCACCGCCGAACGGCGCCCGGCGCCGGTGTCACATCTGACGGTGGGGCTGCAATGCGGGGGGTCGGATGGCTATTCGGGGATCACCGCCAACCCCGCGCTTGGAGTGGCATCTGACCTTTTGGTGCAGCAGGGGGGCACAACCATCCTTTCGGAAACACCCGAGATCTACGGGGCCGAACATTTGCTGACCCGCCGCGCGGTCAGCCCCGAGGTGGGACAGGCGCTGGTCGATCGCATCTTGTGGTGGGAGGATTATACCGCCCGCAACTGCGGCGAGATGAACAACAACCCCTCGCCCGGCAACAAGCGCGGCGGGCTGACGACCATCCTTGAAAAATCGCTGGGTGCCGTGGCCAAAGGTGGCACAGCCCCGCTGGCCGGGGTTTACCGCTTTGCCGAACCGATCACGACCCCGGGTTTTGTCTACATGGACAGCCCCGGATATGATCCCTGTTCGGTCACGGGCCAGATCGCAAGCGGCGCAAACCTTGTGGCCTTTACGACCGGGCGGGGGTCGGTGTCGGGCTATAAGCCTACGCCCTGTGTCAAGTTGGCCACCCATTCCGAGATGTACGACCGCATGGCCGAGGACATGGACATCAATTGCGGCGATATCATCACCGATGGCGTCAGCGTCGAGGACAAGGGGCGCGAGATCTTCGAGTTGTTCTTGCGCGTGGCCTCGGGGGAAAAGACGAAAAGCGAAGAGCTGGGTTTTGGCGGGGTGGAATTCGTGCCCTGGCAAATCGGCGCGGTCATGTAGGGAGTGGCGGCATGAGACTGAAGGGCAAGACGGCATTCGTGACGGCAGCAGGCGCCGGGATCGGGCGGGCAACGGCGCTGACCTTTGCCGCCGAAGGGGCCGAGGTGATCGCGACCGACATTGATGCCGAGGCGCTGTCCGCCCTCGAGGGCGGGCGCATCCGGATCCGGCGGCTTGATGTGCGCGATGCAGACGCCATCGCCGCCACGGCGGCTGCGGTAGGGGCGGTGGACATCTTGTTCAACTGCGCGGGCTTTGTCCATCACGGCTCGATCCTCGATTGCGACGAGGCGGCTTTCGACTTTTCCATGTCGCTGAACGTCAAGGCGAACTACGCGGTGACGCGGGCGCTGTTGCCGGCCATGCTGGGTGCGGGCGGAGGGTCGGTGATTTATGTGGCCTCGGCGGTGTCGTCGATGATCGCGGCGCCCAACCGCTTTGTCTATGGCGCGACCAAGGCCGCCGTGATCGGGATGATGAAATCGGTGGCCGCCGATTTCGTGACCCAAGGCATCCGCGCCAATGCGATCTGCCCCGGCACGGTGGAATCGCCCAGCTGGCATAACCGCGTGCGCGCGCAAGGCCGCACCGAGGCTGAGGTGGCAGCCGCCCGCGCCGCGTTCATCGCGCGCCAGCCGATGGGGCGCATCGGCCAACCCGAAGAAATCGCGGCGTTGGCCGTCTATCTCGGGTCGGACGAAAGCGGTTTTGTCACCGGTCAGGCCATCGGCATCGATGGGGGCTGGGCGAACACCTAAGCCGAGCGCCAAGGGGCGCCGCGGCTTCGCAGACCCGCGCTCAGCCCTGTGCCCGCCAGGCGGCCCCGTTCGGGTATTCATGCGCCTCAAGGCTTGTGGCGAACATCTCGGTCGAAAGGCCCGGTGCTTCGGGTGGCATATAGCGGCCATCGCGAATGGTGACCGGCACCGCGAAATGATCGTGCAGATGGTCGACATATTCCAGCACGCGATCCTCGAAACTGCCGCCGACCGCAACATAGTCGAAATAGCTGGCATGTTGGACCAGTTCACACAAACCCACCCCGCCCGCATGCGGACATACGGGCAGCCCGAATTTTTCGGCCAGAAGCAGCACCGCCACCACCTCGTTCACGCCACCCAGACGCGCGCCGTCAAGCTGCACGAAGCGCAGTGCGCCCGCTTGCATGAACTGCTTGAACATCACCGCGTTCTGACAATGTTCGCCCGTGGCCACCGCAATCGGCGCAATGTCGCGGGCGATGCGGGCATGGCCCAGCACATCGTCGGGGCTGGTTGGTTCCTCGATCCACCACGGGTCGAATTCGGCCAACGCGCGCATATGGGCGATGGCAGTGTCCACGCCCCAGACCTGATTGGCATCCATCATCAGCTTGCGGTCCGGACCGATCTCTTGCCGAATGATGCGCGCCCGGCGGATATCGTCGGCAAGATCGCCCCCCACCTTCATCTTGAAATGCGACCAGCCCTGTCCAAGGGCGGCGCGGACCAGTGCGCGCATCTTGTCGTCGGAATAGCCAAGCCAGCCCGCCGATGTGGTATAGGCCGGAAACCCCGTTGCGCGCAGCGCAGCTATGCGGGCCGGTCTGCCGTCAAGCCTGGCGGCAAGTCGCGCGCGCGCTTCGCCCGGATCAAGCGCATCCGACAACCAACGCCAGTCGACCAGCGCGACGATCTCGTCAGGCGACATTTCGGACAAGAGCCGCCAGACCGGTTTGCCCTCGGCCTTACCCTTGAGGTCCCAAAGCGCGTTGACAATCGCGGCGGTGGCCAGATGGATCACACCCTTGTCCGGGCCGGTCCAGCGCAGTTGGCTATCGCCGGTGATATGGCGCCATGTCGCGCCCATGTCGGCCAACAGGTCATCGCCATCGCGCCCCTCAAGACGCGGCGCAAGGGCGCGGGCGGCGGCCACGCAAAGCTCGTTTCCGCGCCCGATCGTGAAGGTAAATCCGTGACCCACCAGCCCGTCGGCGGTTTCCACGGTGACATAGGCCGCCGAATAATCCGGCGCCAGGTTCATCGCATCCGAGCCGTCAAGCGCACGCGATGTGGGAAAGCGGATGTCGCGGGCAAGGATGCGGGTGATACGGCCAAGGGTCATGGTCAGGGTCCTAAAGCGTGAGGCGGCGGTCAAGATGGACATAACCGCCATCCACGAACAGCCATTGCCCTGTTGTATGGCTGGCCTTGTCGGACAAGAGAAATACCGCTGTGGCGGCCATTTCAGCGGCTGTGGTCATGCGGCGGCCAAGCGGGATGGTGGACTCGATCGCGCGGCACTGGGCGTCCGGGTCAGGCAGCGTCGACAGCCAGCGTTCATACATCGGCGTCATCACCTCGGCCGGCACGATGGCATTGACGCGCACGCCATGGGGCGCAAGGTCAGCCGCCCATTCGCGCGTCAGCCCCAGTTGCGCCGCCTTGGCGGCAACATAGGCCGACGTGCCGCCCTGCCCCGTCAATGCGGTCTTGGAGGCGACATTGAGGATCGCGCCCCGCGCCGCGATCAGATCGGCGCGGCACAGATGAGCAAGCGTGAAGCAATGCACAAGATTGCGGTTCAACGAGGCCCGAAAGGCCTCGGGCCCTTGGTCAAGCCCGACACCGTCATTGGTGCCGGCACAATTGACCAGCGCATCGATACGGCCGTGCCGGGCACGCACCGCGGCCACGCCATTCATGCAAGCTGCGTCATCCGCAAGATCAAGCCGCAGGCGGTCAGCGCCGCCATCGGCATTGAGGTCAAAGGTGACAGGCACGGCACCCTCGGCGGTCAACGCATCCACGATGGCCGCACCGATGCCCGATGCACCGCCGGTCACGATCACAACCTTGCCCGAAAGTCCCAAGTCCATGTGCCATGCCTCCGATATGCGCACAGCATAGCCTGTCGCAGCGGACCGCGTCACGGGGGCAGTGCAGATTAATCGACACACGGCCTCTTTGCCGGAACAACGCATGCCAGACCCCAGGCCGCTGCATCATGATACGCGCTGACAGTGCCAGTCGCCTGATGCTGTTCTCAGGCGCTCCGATCCACGCCATCGCCATCGCGCAGACTGCCGCGACGCAGGAAGCGGGCCGCAACCGACGGCATCGCTGGCCGCTGCATGGTGGCCATGCGATCGGCCACCGGTGCAAATTGTCTGACGTCAGCGCCTGTGGGACAGATCTGAGGTTTTCGTAACGGAGGATTTCTGGTTCATCGCATCCATTATGGAGCGAAGATGAACA
>JAQCLA010000132.1 GCA_027592105.1 Pseudomonadota bacterium
CAAGGCTTGCGTCAAATCGGTGATGTCGCGGCGCAACAGCAAAATCTCGGCGTCGCGCGTCGTGCCAAGGTCTTCGTAGATCTTGAGCAATTGCACATCGATCGAGCGCAGGCGTGCGCGGCTTTCCTCGTCGATGGCAGGCGCGCTTTGCATCGCGGCCAAGACCTCGACCAGCTGTTCTTGACCCGCGGCCAAGCGTTCGGTCGCGGCAAAGGGGGCCTGACCGAACTGGCCCGCCAACCCCTCGATCGCGCCGGCCAGTTGCAGCATTCGCCCTTCGGTCTCGGCACGGCGCGCCTCAGATTGGGCGAAAAGCGATTGCAGGGTTTCGACCTGATCGACCATGTGATCAAGGACCGTGGCAATCGCGCTGCGATCAACGCCGCCTTCGCCCTCGCTTGCCGCGAGGCTGACCCGCGTGATCGAGGCCAGCCACTCCTCCAACTCGCGGTAAAAACGGTTCTGGCCGTGGCCTGCGTAAAGTTCGAGCAGCCCCACCACCAGCGAGCCCGCAAGCCCCAAAAGCGACGAGGCAAAGGCCGTGCCCATGCCACCCAACTGATCTTCCAGCCCGTCCATCAGCCGCCCAAAGACGGCCATGCCTTCCTCGCCCTCGGCCGGCTGAAGCGAGCGGATCGTGTCCACAACCGCCGGCACCGTGGTCGCCAGCCCGAAGAAGGTTCCCAAAAGACCAAGGAAAATCAGAAGATTGGCAATGTAGCGCGTGATGTCGCGGCTTTCTTCCATCCGCGATCCGACAGAATCGAGGATCGAGCGCGCCGCAGGTCCGGTCACCTGCATCGCCCGCCCGCGCACCCGCGCAAGCCCGGTCATCGCCGCAAGCAGCCGCGGTGGCCGCTCGGTCGCATCTTGCGGGGCGTTGCCCGCGATCGCCTCGATCCATGTGATCGAGGAGAAAAGCTGAAATACCTGCATGTAGCAGGCCAACACGCCCACCACGAACACGATACCGATGGTGCCGTTCAGAACGGGTGACGCCAAGAATACAGGCTGCACCGCAGGCCAGATCACCACACCCCCCACGATCACGGCCGCACAAATAATCGCCATCAAGACGATCTGGCGCGTCGGTCGCGTGATATGGGTTAGGCGCTTTTCTGCGCCTGTGTCTTCTCTGCTCGCCATGGCTCCGGCCCGGTTCTTTCTGTGCAGGGGCAATCTACAGCGACAGGCGCGATATGCCAATGCATGACGCGCCTATCCGGCCTTGATCTGGCGCACACGCGCGACCAGCCAATCCAGATCAGGATCGGGCAAGCCCAAAAGCTGAAGCTGGCGGGCCGTATTCTCTAGATATTCGTCATTCGGCCCGCGCCCGCCGATTGCATGGGCGATGATCTGGGCCTGCGCCTCAAGCGGCCATGTGCAATATTGCGCGTGATCTGGATCGATCACATAGGTCAGCACATCATCCAAGATCTGGCCGCAATCCAAGGTCACGCTTTGGCGTGTCTCCAGATAGGCCGATGAGACCAATTCGCGCTCACGCAAATAAGCCAAGGTCGCCCCTGCATCGCAAGCATCGACGCGAAAGGCGACCCCGTGGCAGAGCGCATCCTCGGCCCGGTCAAGGGCCAGGACCAGACCGGGCGCATCAAGCGTGCCGCGGTGATGGATCGAGGTCATGCAAAAGCTCCGCCGCCAGCCATGCAGGCACGCTTGGCGTGTTTCAGCCACGGCAAAGCCGGGGTTCCACAAAAGCGAACCATAGCCGAATACCCAAAGATCCTTCATGCTCGCGTTCTCCCGCATGGTCAGCAGCGTTCGGGGCGGCTATACCCAAGGCTGCGACGCGGCGGTAGGTATTGCATGAAGCGGATCTTGGTCATTTTGACGGTTATCGGCACGCTTTGCGTGGCGGCTTGGTTCGGTTGGGCTGCATTCAGCAAGCGCGCGATCGAAAACTGGTTCGCCGCGCGCTTGGCCGAGGGCTGGCAGGTTGCAGCCGATGAGATCACCGTTTCCGGATTTCCCAGCACCTTCGAGACACGGCTGACCGGGTTGATGCTCGCCGATCCCGCGACGGGGCTGGCATGGACGGCGTCAGAATTCACCTTGCGCTACCCGTCATGGGATCTGTCGCGCATCACCGCGATCTGGCCGCCAAGCCATATGATCGCCTCACCAGATGAGCGGCTGACAATCAGCGCCGAGCGGCTTTCCTCCACGCTCGATGTCAGGCCCAGCGCGCGGATGGCGCTCGACGCCTCGCAAACACGGATGCAGGGGCTTTCCATTACCAGCTCGCTTGGCTGGCAAAGCCAGCTTGCCCAAGGGCAGATCGACATGATCCGGCAAACCGGGGCCACTGCGCGCTATGATATGCGGTTTTCAGCCAACGATCTTGTGCCTGCCGAACAGGTGGCAAAGCTGCTCGATCCAGCGGGCGTGCTGCCCCAAGCGATCCCCGTGGTCAGCGCCACAGCCTTGGTCGATTTCGACCGCCCATGGGATATCGGCGCGATCGAGGATATCCGCCCGCAACCCACCCGTATCGATCTGTCCGAGGCGCGCGCCGAATGGGGGGCCTTGATGCTGCGCCTGTCGGGCATGCTTGAAATCGATGCCGAGGGCCGCCCCACGGGCGAGATCGCGATCCGTGCGCAGAACTGGCCCGAGATGCTGGCCATGGCCGAACGCGCAGGGCTCTTGCCGCCGGGGTTGCGCCCGACAGCCGAAAGCGCGCTTGGATTCTTGGCGGGGCTATCGGGGCGGCGCGAAGACCTCGATGTGACCTTGCGGCTCGATCAGGGCTTTGTGTTTCTCGGGCCGCTGCCCGTGGGCGAAGGGCCGAGGATCAGGCTGCGTTAACGGCAAAACGCACCGCCGCGGTGGCGCGCGACGTCGAAGTGGAAATGGTCACGATGAAAGCGGTCGGAATCCGGCCCCAAAACCGTGCCGAACGGCCCACAGGCCCCGCGATGCAACTCGCGCAGGATACGCCCCTCGCGCCGGGTGCGCCAATCGCTCAGCACCGATAACTCGGTCCCATCGGCCAAGCCGATGCCTGCGATGTCGATGGCATTGCCGCGCCCATGCTCGGAAATCCGCGCACCGGGTTGGTTGTTGCGGGTCCGGCACGCATAGGAGGCCACAACTCGCAGCGACCGCACGCCGCCCCCATAGCGCCCGACATCGGGCACAAGGCTTTGGCGCACCCATTGTTGTAGTGCGCGCGCGGTCTCGCAGTTCAGCGTCGCGGGCGTGCTCAGCGTGATGCCATCGACCTCGCGCAGGCTGACGGGTTCGGCGATCCCACAGCCATTGGTGCGCGCCCGGATCGGCGCAAGCCTGTCGCCGACCAAACCGCGTTGGCCGCACAGCCGCCCGCGCTGGCCAGTTGCCGCCACGGATGCCGATGCCGATGCTGGTGCCGCGCGCGGCGCGGCGCCAGTGACGGGGCGGGAAAGATCCGATGGGCGCAGACTGGGGCGCATTGATCGCGCAACTGCCAGCGCGCTTGCACTCGAGAGGCGCGCGATCACAGCCGGGGCGGCGCTCTGCGGCTGGGATCGGGTCGGCCGCAAGGATGGTCTGGCCGAGACTGCGGGTGCGCTTGGCCCGGCCACAACGGCAATGCGCGCCAGTGGCGGGCTTTGTACAGGCGTGGCAGGATTGGGAATGTCTGCACCGGCGACGGGGCGCAACTCTGGCCGCATCGACCGATCGGGCGCATTGGCCATCAGCGGATGGGCCAACAAGACCGCAAGCGCGAGCGCTGCGTATCTTGCGACGCGCCTCACCTTTCTGTCGGTTCGCGCTTCACCTTCACACGCCCGAAATCGGGGGCGTCCGTATCCTGACCTGCCTCGATGATGCCGCGACGTATAGCGCGAGTACGGGTAAAATACGCGTGAAGGTGGTCGCCATCCCCACGCCGGATGGCGCGCTGGAGGGCAAACAGTTCTTCGGTGAAGCGACCCAGGATCTCAAGGGTCGCCTCTTTGTTGGTCAGGAACACATCCCGCCACATGGTCGGATCGCTGGCGGCAATCCGGGTAAAGTCGCGAAAACCCGCGGCTGAATACTTGATGACCTCGCTATCGGTCACGCGGCGCAGATCATCGGCCACACCCACCATCGTGTAAGCAATGAGGTGCGGCGTGTGGCTGGTCACGGCTAAGACCAGATCGTGGTGATCGGCGTCCATTTCCTCGACGCGCGCGCCGCAACCTTCCCAAAGCGCGCGCAGCTTGGCGGTGGCCGCAGGGTCGGTATCGGGTTCTGGCGTCAGCAACACATAGCGATTGTCGAACAATTCCGCGAAACCCGCGCGCGGCCCTGAATGCTCGGTCCCCGCCAGCGGATGACCAGGCACGAAATGCACGCCTTGCGGCAAATACGGGCCGACTTGCGTGATCACATCACGCTTGACCGAACCCACATCGGTGACAGTCGCCCCTTGTGCCAAATGCGGCGCAATCTCGGCAGCGACAGCACCCATTGCACCGGGCGGCACGCACAGCACGACCAGATCGGCACCCTTGACCGCCTCGGCCGCTGTTTCCGTGATACGATCACATAGCCCGATCTCGGCGGCGATGGCGCGTGTCTCAGGGGAGCGCGCGCTTCCCACGATCTCACCGGCAAGGCCCGCGCGCCGCATCGCATGGGCCATCGAGCCCGCGATCAGGCCCAGACCGATCAGCGCGACGCGGGTATAGATCACGCTCATATCGCGCCCCTGAATGCGGCCAATGCCGCCAAGACGCGGTCATTATCGGCAACTTGCCCAACCGTGATGCGGAGCGCATTGGCAAAGCCGTAATTCTTCGGATGGCGGACGATGATCCCTTGCCCCTTCAAATGGGCATCGGCGGCCAGCGCCGCGCCCTCATCGACGAAACGGGCCAGCACGAAATTGGCATGGCTGTCGTCGCAAGCGATGCCAAGCTGGCGCAAACCACCCACCAGCCGCGCGCGTTCATCGGCATTGACGCGCAAGCACTCGGCCACCCAGTCCCGATCACCGATCGCCGCCTCGGCCCCGGCAAGGGCCACGCCCGACAAGTTGAACGGGCCGCGGATACGATTGAGCACATCGATGATCGCGCGCGGGCCATAGCCATAACCCACACGCAAGCCGCCCAAGCCGTACGCCTTGGAGAAGGTGCGCGTCATCACGATGTTGTCGCGTTGATCGACCAAGGCCGCGCCACCATCATAGCCTTCGACGAATTCAGCATAGGCCCCATCAAGCACCAAGATGCAGCTTTCGGGCAGCCCATCGGCCAGCCGCTTTATCTGATCCATCGGGAGGAAAGTCGCCGTGGGATTGGCGGGGTTGGCGATAAAGACAAGCGCCGTATCCGGCCCGGCACGATCGAGGATCGCATCGACATCGACGAGGCGCTCACGTTCCGGCACCTCGACGGGCGTGGCGCCCGCGGCCAGCGCGCTGATGCGGTACATGGCAAACCCATGCTCGGTATGCATCACCTCCAGCCCCGGCCCGGCATAGGCTTGGCACAGGAAATGGATGATCTCATCCGAGCCGACACCACAGATGATCCGGTCAGCATCCAAGCCTTCAACTGCGGCAATCGCCGCACGCAAGCTGCCGTGGTCGGTTGATGGGTAGCGGTGGCTGTCGCCCAGCGCCGCCGCCATCGCATCAATCGCCTTGGGCGATGGGCCAAAGGGGTTCTCGTTGGAACTCAGCTTCAGCGGCGCGGCATGGCCCGCCAATGCTGATTGCCCGCCCTGATACAGCGCGATCTCGAGGATACCGGGTTGTGGGCGGATCGGGGCGAACATGGGATGCACCGGGCTTGGGTTGTTGCCGAAATTCTCTAGCGGGCTTCGCGGGATATGAAAACCGCAATCAGTAAAAGCTTTGCGGGTCGATATCGACCGCAAGGCGGAGTTTCGCGCTTTGCCGGATGGGCGCGATCCATTGCGCAATGGCGGATTGCAGCGCCGCGCCCTTGGGGGCCTTGACCAAAAGCCGCACCCGGTGGCGACCGCGTACCCGCGCGATGGGCGCAGGTGCCGGGCCATAGACCATGGCACCCACTGCGCGCAGCGCGCCATCATTGCGCGCAAGCCGCGTGCCCAGATCAAAGGCAGCCGTGGCATCATCACCCGAGATGATGACGCCTGCGAGCCGCCCATAAGGGGGCATGCCGGTTGCCTCCCGCTCGGCGGCCTCGGCGCGCCAAAACCCTTCCTCATCGCCTGACAGGATCGCGCGGATCACCGGGTGTTCGGGTTGGAAACTCTGCAAAAGCGCCAGCCCCGGCGCCTCGGCCCTGCCCGCGCGGCCCGAGACCTGCCGCATCAGTTGAAAGGTCCGCTCGGCAGCGCGCAGGTCACTCCCCTGTAGCCCCAGATCGGCATCGATCACGCCGACCAGCGTCAGGCGCGGGAAATTATGACCCTTGGCCACAAGCTGGGTGCCGATAATGATATCGGTCTGGCCACCTGCGATTTCTTCGATCTGCGCCTTCAGCGCGCGGGCAGAGCCGAACAGATCGGATGACAGGATCGCAAGCTTGGCATCCGGGAAAACCCGCGCGGCTTCCTCGGCGATGCGCTCCACCCCCGGCCCGATGGCGGCCATCTTGCCGGTCACACCACAGGCCGGACAGGTCTCGGGAAGGGGTTTTGTCTCACCGCATTGGTGACAGACCAGCCGCTTCTGAAAACGATGCTCGACCATGCGCGCATCGCAGTGATCACAACCCACCTGCACCCCGCAGGCCCGGCAAAGCGTTACCGGCGCATAGCCGCGGCGGTTGAGAAACAACAGCGCCTGCTCGCCGCGTTCCAGCCGCGCCCGCACCTCGGCCTGTAGGGTGGATGAAATC
>JAQCLA010000133.1 GCA_027592105.1 Pseudomonadota bacterium
GAACCCCCGACACGCGGATTATGATTCCGCTGCTCTAACCAACTGAGCTACTCCGCCGTAAGCGCGCTGGAGGTATGATAAGCATTCCCTCCCGTCAACAACAAAAACCCGCGCGGTGACGCAAGATCCGCCAGGGCAAGCACACCCTGCGGCGAAAGCGATAGAAGGCGACATGCGCTAGACCTCCACGCCCTTGGTTGCACGATCCCATTGTGCGACGACGCGGGCGGCCTTGCGCCCGACAATCGCGGCGCTGTCACCGGGCTGATACAGCGCGCCACCGAGGCCGAAGCCATCGGCACCGGCGACCAGCCATTGCCCGAAATGCTCGGGCGCGACACCGCCCACCGGGTAGATAGCGCACCCGCGCGGCAATACCGCGCGCAGGGCCGCCAACCCTTCAGGCCCGATGTGAAACGCCGGGAAAAGCTTGAGCGCATCGGCGCCCGCCTTAAGTGCGGCAAAGCATTCGCTTGGCGTCACAACGCCGGGCATGCTGACCAAGGCGCGGCGGCGCGTCTCTTGCACCACATCCGGGTCGAAATTGGGCGAAACGATCAAGCGCCCGCCAATCTCGGCCACGGTGCGGACCTGTTCGCGGGTGATGACGGTCCCTGCACCGATCAGCGCCCGATCGCCCAGCGCATCGACAAGGGTCGCGATGCTGTCCAGCGCGCGGTGGGTGTTCAGCGGCACCTCGATCCGGGTAATCCCGCAATCAAACAGCGCATGCCCGATATCGCTGACCGCATCGGGGGTAACGCCGCGCAGAATGGCGATCAGATTGCGGCCATCGGTCATCATGCGATCACTCCTTTGCAAGCGTCGTGGCGTGAGCATAGGTCAACCCGGCAAGCGTCATTGGGTCATCATCCAAGACATGCGCCGTAACCCCTTGGGCGCCCAGTGCGCGGGCATAAAGCCCCGCAAGCGGCCGCGCGCCAATGATCGCCACATCCTGCCCCAACCAATAGGGCCGCGTCGCGGCCAGTTCCGCACCGATCAAGGCCCCAGAAAGCCGCCCGCGCGCCACGGATGGCGCCGTCGCATGCAGCAACCCATCGGCCCTGATGGCGAAAAGACGCTGCGCCAAACGCCTTGGGTCGGACAGCAGATCAGCCACGCTTTCGTCGAAGGCCGCCGGATCGACCGCATCGCTCGCCACATATTGCGCCAAACTGCTGTGCTGGGACAGGAGGGAAAAAAGTTCGCCCGTCATGGCGGTCTGGAAGCTGACCACTTCAGCCGCGCTGATCTGCACCCATTTGCTATGCGTGCCGGGCAGGCAGACGACACCATCGAAAGCCGGTGTCGCGGTCAAAAAACCGGCAAGCTGGGTCTCTTCACCACGCATCACATCGGCGGGGCTGGATTGGCAAAGCCCCGGCATGATCGAGAGCGCGATCCGCCCATCGCGCAGGCCCGGCACCGCACTGGGCCGCATATCGGCAGGCTTTGCCGGAACCGGGTGATAATCCACCTCGCACAGGCCACCACGCCCACCGATCATGCCGCAGGCCAAGACCGGGATGCGCCCCATGCCCAACCAATCGCCGATCAGATCAAGCAGCGCCGCCTCCCAGGCATCGGGGGGGATATCGCGAGGGTCGCGCGTGCGTGCGACATTGGCGCGAACGCCGCCATCGGCACCGATCGCCCATGCCCGTTGATGGGTATTGCCCCAATCCACCGCGATCCAACGGGCAAATTCAATGGTCGCGCTCATGAAAACCCTCTTTCACTTGTCGCCGCGTGCAAGATCATCGCCATCTCACAGCGGCAGGGCCGTTGTCTTGAACACGGTCTTGAGCGCAAAGCTCGACTGCATCTGGGCAACACCGGGTAAGCGGGCAAGATGCTGGCGGTGGATACGGGCGAAATCCTCGCTGTCGCGGGCCACGACCTTGAGCAGGTAATCCGCCGTGCCCGCCATCAAGTGACATTCCAACACATCGGGCACGCGCGCGACGGCCTTTTCAAAGGCATCGAGGATCTCATCGGCCTGCCCCGATAGGCGGATCTCGACAAAGACCGTGGTCACCAGCGATACCGCCCGCGGGTTGAGCAAGGCCACGTAGTTGCGGATGGCACCTGACTGTTCCAAACGCTGCACACGGCGATGACAGGCCGAGGGCGAGAGATGCACCTTGTCGCTCAACTCGGCGTTGGTCATCCGGCCATTGCGCTGCAAGGCCCGCAAAATCGCAAGGTCCATGTCGTCGAGTGTGGGTTGGTCACGAAAATCTTGCATAAAATTAACATTCTTCGAAGATTATTGCAGAAAGCTCGCATTTCGCAGGCAAAAAATCAAAGCAATTCCACCAGCGCGAGCGCATCATCACGGCAAGGATGAAAGGAGCTTTCCATGCTGATCGGTTGCCCCAAGGAAATCAAACCACAGGAATTTCGTGTCGGCCTGACACCGGCCGCCGTGCGCGAGGCCGTCGCGCATGGCCATGATGTCATCATCGAAACCGGCGCAGGGCTGGGCGCGGGCTTTGAAGACGCGGCCTATCTTGCTGCAGGTGCCGAGATCGTGGCCACCGCGGAGGCAGTCTTCGCGCGCGCCGACATGGTGGTAAAGGTCAAGGAACCCCAAGCCATCGAACGTGCAAGGCTGCGCGAAGGGCAGATCTTGTTCACCTATCTGCATCTGGCCCCCGACCCCGACCAGACGCGCGATCTCTTGGCCAGCGGTGTGACCGCTATCGCTTATGAAACCGTGACCGATGCCAGCGGCGGCCTGCCGCTTCTGGCGCCCATGTCCGAGGTGGCGGGCCGACTGGCCCCGCAGGTCGGCGCATGGGCGCTGCACAAGGCCAATGGCGGGCGTGGTGTGCTGATGGGTGGCGTGCCGGGTGTCGGCCCCGCCGATGTGGTGGTGATCGGCGGCGGGGTCGTCGGCACACAGGCCGCGCGCGTCGCCGCGGGCATGGGTGCGGATGTCACGGTGCTTGACCGCTCGCTGCCCCGGCTGCGCTATCTCGATGATGTCTATCGCGGGGTGTTCAAGACACGCTATGCCAGCACGGATGCCACGGCCGAGCTGATCACGCGGGCCGATATGGTGATCGGTGCCGTGCTGATCCCCGGCGCGGCCGCACCCAAGCTGGTCAGCCGCGCACAGCTGTCCACGATGAAGCCCGGCGCGGTGATCGTCGATGTCGCCATCGATCAGGGCGGTTGTTTCGAAACATCGCGCGCCACGACCCATCAAGACCCGATCTACGAGGTCGACGGGATCGTGCATTATTGCGTGGCCAACATGCCCGGCGCCGTGGCGCGCAGCGCGACCTTGGCCTTGGGCAATGCCACCATGCCCTTCATGATCGCGCTGGCCAACAAGGGCTGGCACAAAGCCTGTGCCGATGATCCGCATCTGGCCGCTGGGCTGAACACCCATGCGGGCCAGCTGACCAATGCCGCGGTCGGCGTGGCGTTGAACCTACCGGCTATAACGCCCGCCGCCCTTCTTGATGCGTGAAGACGAAGAAGGCCCGCCCAAGATAGGCGGGCCTTTCATCGGATAGAATGCGATCAGGCTTTCTTGAGCGCGTCGCGAATTTCCATCAGGATGTCCAACTCGGTCGGACCTGCGGGTGCAGCCTCAGCCGGGGCTTCTTCGGCCTTTTGCTCGGCGGCCTGCTTGATGCGGTTGACCATCTTGACCAACATGAAAACGACGAAGGCGATAATGAGGAAATTGATCACGGCCATGACGAATTTACCGATGGCGAAAACGGGTGCGCCCGCCTCTGTCGCTGCGGTCAGTGAGGGGTAGGTTTCGCCGTTCAACGCATAGAACCAGCCCGAAAAGTCGATGCCGCCGGTTACCAATGCGATGATCGGATTGATCAGGTCGCCCACAAGCGATGATACGATCGCGGTGAAAGCCGCCCCGATGATGATACCCACAGCCATGTCCACGACATTGCCGCGCGCGATGAAATCCTTGAACTCGTTGATCATTTGGTCGTCCCACCAGTTACGTTGCTCGGCGACCGGGCCTGTTGTCGGCACAATGGTCGCTGGCACCAAGGTGAACCCAAAGCTGTTTCAATCGCAAGAAATGATCCCAGAAAGCGAAAAGTTTTCGCCGTCTTGAGTCGGCAACGCCACAGCCCGGTTAGATCGGCAGCTGCCCGGTGAGTACGTAGCGCAGGATTTGTGCGACTTGCACCGGCTCCTCACATGCGGCCAACGCCGCGCCATGCACCTCTTTCAAGGCATGTTGATGCTCTGGCAGGCTGACAATGATCAGCGGCTTGCCCAGTGCCGCGGCATATCCCGCATCGAAGGCGGCGTTCCATTGCTTATATTGCGCGCCAAAGCGCACCACCACGATATCGGCGGTTTCAATGCCATAGCGTGTCCGGATCGCGTTGAGCTTTGCGCTCTTGTGGTCATGCCAGAATTTCGACGCCTCGGCACCCAAGATCGCCACGCCGCAATCATCGCTTGCGGCGTGATCGGTCACTGGGCCGGTGAAGGTCACATCCAGACCATCGGCGGCCTCAGCGATCTCGTCGCGCCAATCGGTGTGGATCTCGCCCGAGAGGTAAACGGTCAGCATGTCATGTCCTTTCGGTCTCGCATCCCCTGAATTTTCGCACGAAAACTCAAGGGATGCGATTATTCTTATGCATCATCCTGGTGGCCGCGCAGCGTACCGCCCGAGGCCTTGGTGACCTTGTCCACGACCTTTGCCGCCACGGCTTCGATCTCCTCCTCGGTCAAGGTCCGGTCGCGGGGTTGCAACCGCACGCTCAACGCGATGGATTTACGCCCTTCGCCCAGTGAGCCGCCGATGAATTCGTCGAAAACGCGCACATCCGTGATCAGCGCCTTGTCCGCACCTGCAGCGGCATTGACCAAGACGGCAGCCTCAACACCGGCTTCGACGACAAAGGCAAAGTCGCGCTCGACCGCCTGATACTCGGCCATCTCGACCGCGCCGCGGCTGGCGCCGGTGGCTTTGGGCATCGGGATCTCTTCGGCAAAGATGGTAAAGGCCATGGCCGGCCCTTTCACATCCATCGCCTTCAGCACCTTGGGATGCAATTCCCCGAAAACCGCGAGGCGTTTTTGCGGACCAAGGCACAAGATCCCGTGCCGCCCGGGGTGCCACCAGCCCGGCGCACCGCGCAGCGTCTGCATTTTCGTGGGTGCGCCCATGGCCGCAAGGATCGCTTCGACATCGGCCTTGATATCGAAAACATCGACCGCACGGCGGGTGCCATGCGGATCGCGGGGACCGGTCTGACCGATCAACAGCCCCGCCACCTGAAGATGCTGCTCACCCGGCTCGCCGCCGTGAAAGGCGTGACCGACTTCGCATAAGGCCAGATCCATCATGCCGCGCGCCTGATTACGGGCCGCCGCACGCAGCAGGCCGGGCAGCAGATCGGGCCGCATATGGCTCAGATCGGCGGAAATCGGGTTTTCCAGCATGACATCATCTGTACCGCCGCCGAACAGCTGGGCCGCCGCGCGATCAATGAAGGAATAGGTGACGCATTCATTGTAGCCCAAGGCCGCAGCCGTCCTCCGCCCGATCCGCTCGCGCGATTGCGCAGGCGTCAAAACGGGCTTGGGCACACCCGCCGTTGCGCGCGGCAGCGGCTTTGGCTCCAGCTTGGTGAGGGACGAGATGCGCGCGACCTCTTCGACCAGATCGGCCTCACCTTGCACATCACGCCGCCAAGACGGGACCCAAACCTCGAGCGTATCGCCGCTTCCCGTGGCCGAAAAACCAAGGCTGGTCAGGATGCGGGCCTGTTCGGCCTTGGGGATATCCATCCCCACCAGCGAGATGACACGCTTGGTATCAAGGCTGTAGCTGCGCGCGGTCTTGGGCGCGGCTCCTGCCTCGACCAGTTCGGAGGCCTCACCGCCGCACAGATCAAGGATCATCCGCGTCGCAGCCTCAAGCCCCGGCAAGGTATACTCCGGGTCAACGCCGCGCTCGAAACGGTAGCGCGCGTCGGAATGGATCTTCAGATCACGCCCGGTGAAGGCCGTATGGATCGGGTCCCAATAGGCGCTTTCCAAGAACACGGTCACGGTGTCCTCGGTGCAGCCGGTGTCTTCGCCACCCATGATGCCTGCAAGACTTTCAGGGCCGCGATCATCGGAGATCAGCGTATGGCCCGCGCGCAAGGCATAGCTCTTGCCGTCCAGCGCCAAGAGCGCTTCACCACCCTTGGCACGATGCACGCGCAACCCGCCCTGCATCTTGTCCACGTCAAAGACGTGCAGCGGGCGGTTCATGTCATAGGTGAAGAAATTGGTCACATCGACCAAGGCCGAGATGGGGCGCAACCCGATGGCGCGCAGCCGATCTTGCAGCCATGCGGGGCTGGGGCCGTTTTTCACACCGCGGATCACGCGGCCCGCGAAATGGGGGGCGACGTCCAGCGTATCGGCATCGATGGTGACGGACACCGGGCAGGGAAAGCAGCCTGTCACAGGCTGGGGGTCATGGGGTTTAAGCCGCCCGAGGCCACGCGCCGCCAGATCACGGGCCACGCCGTGGATGCCAAGCGCGTCTTGGCGGTTCGGCGTAATCGCAATCTCGATCACCGGATCGACCTTGGCCGGATCGTTCGCAGCCAGCCAATCGGTGAACTTTTGCCCGACAGTGCCGGAGGGCAACTCGATGATCCCACCATGCTCGTCCGACAGTTCCAACTCGCGTTCCGAGGCCATCATGCCGTGGCTTTCCACGCCCCGGATCTTGCCCACGGCAAGCGTGGTATCAATGCCCGGCACATAATCGCCGGGCTTGGCCAGAACTACCG
>JAQCLA010000134.1 GCA_027592105.1 Pseudomonadota bacterium
AGGATTGTCAGAATGTCGGCTCCGGCAGAAACCACTCATTCGAATCACAGTCGCCGCGAACGACCGCTCTCCGCCCATTGCGTCAATCCTCTTCACCATCGGCCTCCTGCCCATCATCCCCCAGCTGCTGCCGATATTCACTTTCCGGCAAAAATCTCTTGCCGGTCAGCATGTCCTTCTTCAATCGCGGCGTCAGATGGCTGTAATGCCGTTCAATCATACCGATGCTTGTGCCCATCTGTATCGCCAGTGCGTGGATATCCATGCCGTCGTTGAGCAGCGCAAAGGTCGCATAGGTGTGGCGCAGGCTGTAGAGCGTGCGGTTCTGGCCCGTGCGTGGGCAGGTGATAAGCCCAGCCTCCGTCACAAAGGCCCGGAACGTCTGGTGGAGATTGTTAGTAACCGTGCCGTCAGGCAAGCGGAACACAGGCAGATCCAGCCGCTTCTTGAGCATCTGTTCAAAGGGAATGTGCCGGATATCCGCGCTGCGGGCATGGATGCGCTTGAGGAAGTCTACCGTGCCACTTCGGCAGATGATGTCGCGCCGCCCGGTTTTGCCTGACACACTCATCTCAAGATATTGCCGTCCGCCCTCTTCAAACAGCGTCACGTGCTTCCAACGCAGGTTCTGGGCTTCTGTGCCATGCCGCATGCCGGTGTTGGCCAGTATCAGCACATAGTCGCGCATGAGGTGGCGCATGTCGGTGGGCTTGCCCGCTTTGCCCTGATCAATCCAGCTAGGCAGCCTGCGAATGAGGCTGCGGTATTCTTCACGGGTGAAGTCGGGCCTGCGTTCGCTCTTCTCACCACGGTTCACCAGCAACGGCACATTCTTGTGCGCCAAAAACCCGCGTGCCACAGCCTCCTCAAACACACGGTTCATGGCTGAGTTATGGGTGTTCAGCGTGCTTGCCTTGGGCTCACGGCCCATCTTCTCACGTCGCCAGTCATAGAATGCCTGTATCTTCTCGTAATCGATCGAGGTCACATACTGCGCCCCAAAGAACGGGATCAGATAGCGCTCTATACAAACGATGTAGTCGACATAGACGCGCTTGCCCAAATCCGCGTCCAGCTGCTTGCGCATATCAGCGATTGCCAAGCGCGCCACATCGGAGAACTTCTTGGTGACCACTGGCAGCTGGTTTTTGTGCCGGAACTTGTACTCAAGGTAAGCGTCACGGGCGTATTCCTTGGCTTCTTCAAGGATGCGCTTGCCCGTGCTGATGCGGATTGTGTGCCCATCAATCACAAAAGCAGCCTGCCAGCGTCTGCTATTAGCGCGGCGGTACACGCGCACCTCGCCATCCAGTATCAGCTGTGTGTCATCGCGTAGTCGGCGCATGTGTGCTCCTTGCAGCAACACTATGGCTCAACGCACCGACAAGTCTACGGAAGTGTGTTTTTGGGCGGCGCCATATTTGCGGCTAGCGCGCGCTATGCTGGGCTGCTGCCCTAGAGCTTGAAGCTATCTGCGCTGATCCGCTTGTACTCGCCCACGACCTGCGCGCCTGAGGCGACCTCAAGTGTCTCATAAGCGAAGTTGGCCTTCACGCGGGCGCCGTACTTGATGTTGACGTTCAGGGCTGTGGCAGCGCCGTGCAGTTCGCCATCGATGGTGAGCTGGCGTGCCCGGACCCGTCCGTGGACGCGCGCGGTGGAGGTGAGCACAACGGCATCGGCGGTGATGTCACCAGTGATCTGTCCGCCAAACTCCAAGATGCCCTGGGAGAGGATGTTGCCCTCGATCACGATATCCTCGGCAATTACGGACCGCTTCCGGTCGATTGCCGAGTTGGCGTTTGGGGTGTCAGCGGGCTTTGAGTTGAACATGCGTGTGATCCTTAGGGCGCCACACGGCAAGTAGGCGGCTCCTGACGCGCGGGTCAAGCGGCATCCGCTTTGTTTTTCGACCTATGAGGGAACAATACCATGGCACGAGCCCAAGGGGCGCGGGCGCAGATGGCGCGGGCGTTTGAGACGACCTATGGCATGCCGCCTGCGAGCGGCTTTATCAAGATGCCTTTCGCCAGCACGACGCTTGGCGCCGAGCAGCCGCTACAGACCTCGGAACTGCTAGGCTATGCCCGCGTCAACACAGCGTTTGACCCAAGTGCGCGCAAACACCGTGTTTTGTATGGATCAGGCACAAACACCCTGTTCAACACCGCGATTCCGCTCGTATAAAAACACGCAAACACGGCAAAAACTGTGCGTTTGGTGTGCTTTTGAATTATACAACTTTAGGGTGTTTTGCTGGATTCTAAGTCATTGATTTTACTTAGAAAATGGTGCCCGGGGGCGGAATCGAACCACCGACACGAGGATTTTCAATCCACTGCTCTACCCCTGAGCTACCCGGGCACGGGTGCGGGTGGCGTTTGGCCATCTGCGGGTGAGCGGCGTTCTAGGGCCTCGCGGCGGGGCTGTCCATAGGGCTTTGCGCGTTTTTTTCGCCTGGGCCGCTTTGCTCAATGCGGCTTGGTGGGAAGCTGCTCCAAGGCCTCGGCGGCGGCCGCGATATCTTCGGGGGTGTCGGAGGGGATCGCGTAGCTGCCATTCAGCCACCGCGCGAGGTCGACATCGGCGCAGCGGCGCGAACAAAAGGGGCGCGCTTCGGGGCTCGGCTCTCTTGCGCAGATCGGACAGGCCATGGGAAAGGCTCCGTTGAGAAAGGATTGGCGCAGTATGAAATGCCCTCGCGCGGTTCGCAACCGTGTCACAGCGCCCCCTTGCGACGCGGCGCGGCGCGGCTTACCCAAGATCACCGAGGCGCAGCGTGTAACGGTGAGGACATGGCATATCGGATGATGCGGCGGGTATTTTTGGCGGGCGCAAGCGCGGCCCTTGCGACGGGGTGCATGGGTCAAACCGCCACGACGCGCGGCGCAGCCATCGATCCCGCCTTTCAGCCACAACCAAATGCCAGCTACGATGCATGGCGCGATGCGTTTTTTGCCCGCGCTCAGGCGCAGGGTATCCGCGCCGATACACTCAGGGCGGGCTTTGCCGGACAGGGGTTTTTGCCCGGCGTGGTCACGCGTGACCGCAACCAGACCGAGTTTCGCCGCACCACCGAAGATTACCTTGCGCTCGTCGCCAGCGAAGATGATCTGGCGCTGGGGCGGGCGCGCGTCGCGCCGCAGCGCGCAACACTGGCCGCCATCGAACGGCAAAGCGGCGTCGATGCCGATGTGATCGCCGCGATCTAGGGGCTTGAGACGCGGTTTGGCACGCGGCTTGGCGGGATCGGCGTGATCTCGGCCACCTCCACCTTGGCGTGGGAGGGGCGGCGCGGTCGGTTCTTCGAGGCGCAGTTGATGGCCGCCCTGCGCATCTTGCAGGCCGGCGATACGACGACCGACCGGATGCGCGGCTCATGGGCGGGCGCGATGGGCCACACCCAGTTCATGCCGACCGTATTCGAGGAATACGCGGTCGATTTCATGGGCGATGGGCGGCGCGATATCTGGGGTGACGATCCCAGCGATGCCTTGGCCTCGACCGGGGAATATCTGCGCCGCCACCGCTGGCGCAGCGGCGAGCCTTGGGGGATGGAGGTGCATCTGCCGGCAGGCTTTGAGACCGCGCGCACAGGGCGCGACAATCGCCGCCCAGTGGCCGCATGGGCCGCGGCCGGGGTGCGACCCGCGCATGGCGGCACCCTGCCCGACCTGGGACAGGCCGCGATCCATGCGCCGGGCGGTGCCGATGGGCCGGCATGGATTCTGTTTCACAATTTCAATGTGATCCTGCGTTATAACCCATCGGTCAACTACGGTATCGGCGTGGGCTACATGGCCAACCGGCTTGCAGGCGGCTCTGGGCTGACGCGACAATTCGGACCCGATGATACCGGGCTGACGCAGGCCGAGCGGCGCGCGTTGCAGGCGCTGTTGAACCAGGCGGCGTATGATGTCGGCACGCCCGACGGCGTTGTGGGCAGCCGGACCGAAGCCGCGATCCGTGCCTATCAGGCGGCACGCGGGCTGCGCGTCGATGGACGCCCCTCACCCGCGCTGTTGGCGGCGTTGCGGCGTTAGCCCATAGGGTGCCGCCTTGCGACGCACCATCATGGGTGGCGCGCCGCAAGGCGCACCCCACGCATCACGGATAAAGCTGCGCCAAGGGCAGACGGTCGCGCTTTTTCTGCAACTCGAAACAGCCCAAGGGCGTCCAACCTGCCAGCACCACCTCGGCCCCATCCTCGCGGAAGGACCGGCGCAGCGCATCCTCCAGCACGCGGCGGTCTTTCTTGGGCATTGGCGCGAGATCGAGGGTGATCTGCCCTGCCAACCCCTTGACCCGCAACAGGCGCGGCAGCGCGCGCACCAAGGCCAGATTGGCCTTGAGACCCGCCGCAAGCGAGGTGTCCGGCCCAGTGTTCACATCCACCGCGACCAAGGCATGGGTGGGCTCGATATAGGCATAGGCTCCCCCGGACAGCGCCGCATAGGGGCCAAGCATCTCTTCGATCGCGTCGATCACGCCATGGATCTCGAAACAGCCGGGCGTCTCGATCACCTCGTCGGGATCGGGCACGGCCCAGTCGCGCCATGCTTGCTCGTGGGCATCGGGTGCATCGACCAGACATTCGGGCGGCCCGTCGGTATCGGCCAAAACCGCCTCGGCCAATTCGCGCATCGCGCTGATATCGGCGGCAAGAGTTTCTGCCTCAACCTCCTCGGCGGCGGAACGCAGGATGAGCCCGTGATCCTCGGGCGCGCCTGCCATCGCCTCATGGGCAATCTCCAAAAGGCGGTCGCGTTCGGCCTCGTCGCGGATCCGGCGCGAGATATTGATCCCCGGCGCCTCGGGCGTAACGATGGCATAGCGGCTCTTGAACAAGAGGCGCAGGCTCACAGGGGCGGCCTTGCCCGGCTCGGCGGTGGAGGAGACCTGCACCAAAAGCCGCTCACCGGGCGTGATCCCCTTGGCTTGGCGCAGATAACCCTTGTGCGCGCCCATGCTGAGCGTGATGCCCCCCTGCCCCGGCAAGGGGCGGTCGGCCACAGCGCGATAAATCGCGCCGGGCAATGCCAGATCGCCCGCGGGGTCGATCAACACATCCGCAAGCCGCCCATCGACCATCAAGGCGGCCGCCGCGCGATCGCCGATGCGATCGAGCAAAATCACACGCCCCTTCATCCCTGCCCCCAAACCGGCCAACCCGCCGCGGCCAAGACCTGCGCGGTTTCAGCCAAGGGCAGGCCCACGATGGCCGTGTAGCTGCCCGATATCCACGGGATGAAAGCCCCCGCCGGCCCTTGGATCGAATAACCACCCGCCTTGCCCTGCCAATCGCCGGTGGCGATATAGGCGTCGCGCTCAAGATCGCTCAGGGATTTCATCTTGACCCGCGCCTCGACGATCCGGTCCCAGCGCTGATCGCCACGTTTGACGCAAAGCGCTGTAAAGACGCGGTGGCGCCGGCCCGACAACAGATCGAGAAAGCGCCGCGCCTCATCGGCATCGGTGGGCTTGCCCAAGATGCGCCGACCAAGAGCCACGGTGGTATCGGCACAAAGCACGATATCATCGGGGCCCGCCGGAATGACGGCGACCTTTTCGCGCGCGATGCGCGCACAGTAGTGATGCGGCAACTCACCCTTGGCGGGGTCTTCGTCGATATCGGGTGGCAGGATGGCATCCGGCACAATGCCCAAGACCGCCAGCAATTCCTTGCGGCGGGGGCTGCCCGATCCGAGGATCAGCCGCACCTTACTTGAAGCGGTAATTGATGCGGCCCTTGGTCAGGTCATAGGGGGTCATTTCCACCTGAACCTTGTCGCCGGCAAGAACACGAATTCGGTTCTTGCGCATCTTTCCTGCCGTATGTGCGATGATCTCATGGCCGTTTTCAAGCTCGACCCGGAACGTCGCATTGGGCAGGAGTTCCTTCACGACACCGGGGAATTCGAGCATTTCTTCCTTGGCCATGGTCACTCCGTTTTATACGCACCATGCGGTGCAGGTGGCGGCTAGATGCGCCGGTTGCGGGTATTTTTCAAGGCCAAACTGCGCAAGACACCGGATTGGGCCGCTAAGGGTGATTGGCAGCGGCCAACGCCCACGCCGCATGGGTCAGCCTTGCGGCGGGCCAAAGCGCGCAAGGATGCGCCCCGCGATCTGATCGCGCGCTTGCCGATAGGCGCTGAGTTTGGCCTCGCGCGTTTCGCCAAGGCCGGTGGGATCAAGAATGGGCCAATACTCCACCTCAAGGTGGAAATGCCGCGTCAATTCCAGCGCATGGCGCTGACTTGCGGGTGAAAGTGCAACGATTAGATCAAAACCCGACAGATCATCGCCCCATTGGGCCATTTCATCGAAGCTGCGCACGCGGTGGCGCTGCAACTCCACCCCCAATTCGGCGCAGACGGTGACCGCGAAACCGTCAATCTCAAGATCGTTTTTCACGCCCGCCGACTGCACATAAGCGCGGTGGCCGTAGAATTTCTTCATCATCCCTTCGGCCATGGGCGAGCGCGTCGCATTGTGATCGCAACAAAACAGCACCGAAGAGGGGAAATGCGCGCTCACCGCCGTCTTAGACCCCGAAATGCAGGACGCATATCAGCGTGAACAGGCGGCGCGCGGTGTCGTAATCAACCTCCGCCTTCCCCTCCAGCCGCTCTTGCAAGACGCGCGCCCCTTCGTTGTGGATGCCGCGCCGTGCCATGTCGATGGCCTCGATCTGGCTGGGCGGCAGGCGCTTGACCGCGTCGTAATAGCTTTCGCAGATCTGCCAGTAATCCTTG
>JAQCLA010000135.1 GCA_027592105.1 Pseudomonadota bacterium
GTCCCATGTCAGCCCCAACCACTGGAGATCGGTGATGATCTGCGCCTCCCATACCGGGCGGGCGCGTGATTGGTCGATATCGTCGATGCGCAGCAGGAAATCACCCCCGGCGGCGCGGGCCATGTCATGGGCAAGAATGGCGGAATAGGCATGGCCCAAGTGCAGCGGGCCGGTGGGCGATGGGGCAAAGCGGGTGCGAAAGCGCATCTCAGCCCCTTTGTGGCCGGTCCAATGCCCGCTTAGGCGGCATCGGCGCGATCCTCGCCCAACCAAGCCAGCCATGCCGCCTTGGCGCGATCGGTGTAGGCCTTGTAGCGATCCTTGCGCCCACGTCGGCCGGCCTTCAGCCCTTCGACCGGGGGAAAGAGGCCGAAATTGACATTCATCGGCTGAAAGGTCTTGGCCTCGGCCCCGCCGGTGATGTGATGTACAAGCGCACCCATGGCGGTGTCTTGCGGCACGGGGACAAGTGTTTTGCCGCAAAGCTCGGCCACGGCAAGCCGACCGGCCAAAAGCCCCATGGCGGCGGATTCTACATAGCCCTCCACCCCGGTGATTTGGCCCGCGAAGCGGATATTGGGGCGCGAGCGCAGGCGCATCTGCGCATCGAGAAGGCGTGGCGAATTGATGAAGGTGTTGCGATGGATGCCGCCAAGGCGCGCGAAGCTTGCATCACGCAGGCCGGGGATCATTTTAAAAACAGCGGTTTGCGCGCCGTACTTCATCTTTGTCTGAAAACCCACGATATTGTAGAGCGTGCCCAGCGCATTGTCGCGGCGCAGCTGCACCACGGCCCAAGGCTTAACGGTCGGGTCATGCGGATTTGTCAGCCCCACGGGCTTCATCGGGCCGTGGCGCAGTGTTTCGCGGCCGCGTTCGGCCATAACCTCGATGGGCAGGCAACCGTCGAAATAGCCCGCGGTCTCGCCTTCGTGAAACTCGGTCTTGTCGGCGGCCAGAAGCGCGTCGATGAAGGCCTCGTATTCGTCGCGAGTCATCGGACAATTGATATAGGCGCGCTGTTCTTCGAGCGTTTCGCCCTTGTCATAGCGCGACTGTTCCCATGCCACCTTCATGTCGATGGTGTCGGCATAGACGATCGGGGCGATGGCGTCGAAAAAGGCCAGCGCATCTTGGCCCGTTTCGGCCGCGATGGCATTGGCCAGCGTGCCGGAGGTGAGCGGTCCGGTCGCGATGATCGCAGGGCCGTCGGGCAGGGCGGTGATTTCACCGGCCACCACGGTGATATTGGGATGGGCGCGCAGCTTGGCGGTCACGGCCTCGGCAAAGGGGTCGCGGTCTACGGCCAGCGCGCCACCCGCAGGCAGGCGATGATCATAGGCGGTGTCCATGATGATCGAGCCCGCCGCGCGCATTTCCCAATGCAAAAGCCCCACGGCGTTTTGCTCATCATCATCCGAGCGGAAGGAATTGGAACAGACCATTTCCGCAAGTGATCCGGTGCGATGGGCAAAGGTGCCGACCGCGGGGCGCATCTCGTGCAGCATGACCTTGATGCCCGCGTTCGCCGCTTGCCAAGCCGCTTCGGACCCGGCCATGCCGCCGCCGATGATCTGGAGTATTTTCTCGGTCATGCCGGGGATGTAGTGCCTAAGGGATGGGTTGCAAAGGGCCTCTCAGCCCTCTGCTGCGGGTGTATCGACGATGGGTGCAGCGTCATCGCCCTCGTCATCGCCCTGATCGGCGATCCATGCGACGGAGACGACCTCTTCGCCCTTGGCGGTATTCAAGACCTTGACCCCGCCCGCGCTGCGCGAGCGGAAGGAAATACCGGCCACGGGTACGCGGATCGATTGGCCCGTCGATGTGGCCAGCATGATCTGATCGCTTTCTTCCACGGGGAAGCTTGCCACCAGCGCACCGCCGCGCATCGCCTTGTCCATCGCCATCACGCCTTGACCGCCGCGTCCGCGCACCGGGTAGTCATGGCTGGACGAAAGCTTGCCCGAGCCGCTGGCGGTGATGGTCAGGATCAAATCCTCGGCGGCGGACATCTCGGCGTAGCGGTCGGGTGACAATTGGCCCTCGGCCACCGCGTCTTCGTCTTCGTCGATCTCGATCTCTTCCTCGGGCGTGCCTGCCATCAAGCGGCGCTGCTTGAGATAGGCGGCGCGCTCTTGGGCCTCGGCCTCGAAGTGGCGGATGATGGCCATCGAGACAACGCTGTCACCGGCGGCCAAGCGGATGCCGCGCACCCCGGTCGAGTCGCGGCCCTTGAAGACGCGCACATCGGTGGTGGGAAAGCGGATTGCGCGGCCAAGGGCGGTGACCAGCATCACATCATCGGCCTCGGAGCAGATGCGCGCATTGACCAAGCTGACCGAGCCATCCTCGGGCAGTTTCATCGCGATCTTGCCGTTGCGCATGACATTGGTGAAATCCGACAGCGCGTTGCGGCGCACTTCGCCTTGGCTGGTGGCAAAGACGATCTGCAATTCGTCCCAATGATCCTCGTCGCGGTCGACGGGCATGACGGCGGCGATGCCGGTGCCAATGGGGATGGGCAGGATATTGACGATGGCCTTGCCGCGCGAAGCGCGCGAGCCCTGCGGCAGGCGCCAGGTTTTCAGTTTATAGACCATGCCATTGGTGGTGAAGAACAACAGCGGCGTGTGGGTATTGGCCACGAAAAGCGTGGTGACGACGTCATCTTCCTTGAGTGCGCCGCCAGACAGACCCTTGCCGCCGCGTTTTTGGGCGCGGAATTCGGCCAAGGGTGTGCGCTTGATGTAGCCGCCTTGGGTAATGGTGACGACCATATCCTCGCGTTCGATCAGGTCTTCATCATCCATGTCGCCCGACCAATCGGTGATCTCGGTCCGACGGGGGACGGCGAATTTCTCGCGGACTTCGGCCAGTTCGGCGGCGATGATCTCAAGGATGCGCTCACGCGAGGCGAGGATGGCGAGGTAATCCTTGATCTTGCCTGCCAACTCTTCCAGCTCGTCGGTGACTTCCTTGACGCCCAGCTGCGTCAGGCGCTGCAGCCGCAGATCGAGGATCGCACGGGCCTGAACCTCGGACAGGTTATAGGTGCCGTCGGCATTGGCCGTGTGGCTTGGGTCGTCGATCAGCTTGATGAAAGGCAAGATCTCTTCGGCGGGCCAGCGCCGGGTCATCAGCTTTTCGCGCGCCTCAGCCGCATCGGTGGACGCGCGGATGGTGCGCACCACCTCATCGACATTGCTGACCGCAACCGCCAAACCGCACAGCACATGCGCCCGGTCGCGCGCTTTGCGCAATTCAAAGGCTGTGCGCCGCGCCACGACTTCTTCGCGGAAATCGAGGAATGCGGTCAAAAAGCCCCGCAGCGTCAGCTGTTCCGGCCGTCCGCCGTTCAGCGCCAGCATGTTGCAGCCGAAATGCGTCTGCATCTGGGTAAAGCGGAACAGTTGGTTCAGCACCACCTCGGCTGTAGCGTCGCGCTTCAGCTCGATCACCACGCGCACACCGATCCGGTCGCTTTCATCAGCCACGCCCGAAATACCTTCGAGCTTTTTCTCACGCACCAAATCGGCGATGCGCTCGATCATCGAGGCCTTGTTGACCTGATAGGGGATCTCGTCGATGACGATGGCGAAGCGGTCCTTGCGGATTTCCTCGACATGGGTTTTAGCCCGAATGACGACGCTGCCGCGCCCTTCAAGATAGGCTTTGCGTGCGCCCGCGCGGCCAAGGATCAGCCCGCCTGTCGGGAAATCGGGTGCGGGGATATATTCGATCAGCTCCTCGGAGCTCAGATCGGGTTGCTTGATCAGCGCTTGGCATGCATCGATCACCTCGCCCAGATTATGGGGCGGAATATTCGTCGCCATGCCGACGGCGATACCGCCTGCGCCATTGACCAGCATATTGGGAAAGCGCGCAGGCAGAACCGTGGGTTCTTGCTGCTTGCCATCGTAATTGTCCTGAAAATCGACCGTATCCTTGTCGATATCGGCCAAAAGATAAGCCGCAGGCGGTGCCATCCGCACTTCGGTATAGCGCATGGCGGCGGGGTTATCGCCATCCATCGAGCCGAAATTGCCCTGACCATCAAGGAGCGGCAGCGACATCGAAAACGGCTGCGCCATACGCACCAGCGCGTCATAGATCGCCGAGTCGCCATGGGGGTGGTACTGGCCCATCACATCGCCAACGGGGCGGGCCGATTTGCGATAGGCTTTCTCGTGGGTGTTGCCCGTCTCGTACATGGCGAACAGGATACGCCGATGCACAGGCTTGAGCCCGTCGCGCAGATCGGGGATCGCGCGGGAGATGATCACCGACATCGCATAGTCGATGAAGGAGGTCTTCATCTCGGAGGCGATATCGATCGACGGCCCGTCGTGGGGGTGCCGCTCGATCACGTTTTCCTGTTCGTTATCAGGGCTTTCGGTTGTATCACTCACGTCGCGCGCCTGTTCTGCCGATGGCATCTATATCTAGTTGGGCACCATTATAAGCCCGCCGGATATAGGGTGCAATGGCGCATCCCTGCTTGACTTGGCAGCCACGCCATTCGGGTGATAACAAACTGTTTTTATTGATTTTTAAATCATGTGCGGCATGCTGAAACCATCGCTTTACAACAGATGGGGTCTCGCATGGTGAAATCCGACGTCACGTTGATGTTGAAGGGCTACGGTCTGACCACCGCTGAAATGATCTACCGCATGCCCGATCATCGCAATGTGCTGAACAGCTTCGTGTGGCAAGATTACGATCTGGCCCCCGATTACCCACGTTTGTTCGACTTCATCGCCTATTGGCATGATGCGATCGAGGGGCCGCTGCATTCGGTACGATTTGTCCATCGCAAGCTGATTGCGCCAGGTGAATGGCGCAATGTGACGGGTGAATTCACTTATCACTAGGCGCGCGCGCCGCTGCGATCCAAAGGCCCATCAGCACAAGACTGGCGATGCCGTTCCACGACGCCATCGACAGGCCGAGCATCGACCATGCGACCTCGGTACATAAAACAATCGCCTCGCCAATGGTCGGATCGAGAAGGGTGGCCATATCCATGGCGCCCAGATCTTCGCCGCCGCCCGTGCAGGCGAGGTTCAACGTCCACCATTCCCGCTCAACGCCCGTATGAAGCAGCGCGATGCCCGCGCCCGTCAGCATCGACACTGCGCCCGCGACCGCCACGACCGCGTGGGGCAGGGCAAAGCCCAACGCCCCAAGCGCCAGAGCGACCGCATGGGGCCAGCGCTGCCATAAGCACATAGCGCAAGGCGCAAGCCCGCCGATGTATTGAAAACCGAAGGCACCAAGCAGCATCACCGCCGATCCCGCGCCTGCCAGTGCCATAAGGTATCTGCGTTGCATGCGTTTCACCCTCCGATCCATGCCAAGATCAGGCTTGCGGCGGTCGCACCTGCAAAAAGCAAGGTGCCGATCCACATCAGACCGAGGATCATGCCTAGAAGGACCAAAATCCCGTCGCGTTGCAACAGGCCGATGGCCACGACCACCACAGCGATCCCCGGAACGGTATTCGTCGCGGGAATCGGAACAAGGATCGAGATGCTAAAGGCCAAGAGCGCCAGCCCCACCAATTGATCAAGCGGCCTGCGTGTCAGCGCCGCAAGTCTGGGGCGGCTCACCGCCTCGACCCGCCTGAGCCAAGGGTCCGCGCGCCGGGCCAGCGCCGCAAGGCTCGCGGTCGCTACCCGCCGTTCCCCAAGCTTTTGCGGCAACCAAGGTTTGCCCCAGCCCATCACCATCTGCCCCGCAATGAACAGGAGCGGCAAGGCCACGACCTGCGGGACGCCGTACAGAAAAGGGATGCAGCAAGGCAGGGCCAAAATCAAAAGAAACAGACCAAAGGCTCGCGCATGCAATTGATCCAGCACCCAGGCCAGCGTGACCGTATCGCTCTCGGCGTCCGCGACAAGACGGCCGAGCCGCTGGGAAATCGTCATCGGCGAATCGATAGCTTCTGCCATGGGTCGGTCTCCTTGAGGCGGGGCGACAAGCGCGCCAGTGGTCGCGACTCGCTGGCTTAGGTATCAAACCACACGCAGGCGTGCCAGCAGGCGGCGGTCACAAGCGGGCGATGCGGTCAGATCCACGCGCCGCATGGATTGGGGCTGGACGAAACCGGGCCACTGCGCTATCGCATCCGCCGTGCCCGAGTGGTGGAATTGGTAGACGCAGCGGATTCAAAATCCGCCGCCGAGAGGCTTGTCGGTTCGAGTCCGACCTCGGGCACCACCTCCCACGAATCAAAGTTGGTTTTCACACCTCACTTCGAGGTGCGCCGTGGGTGATCATGCACAAACAGGCCAAAATTTGATCGCAACGGACCTAGTGAATTGTGGCAAGCGCAGGGCGCGATGTGGCATTGTTTCCCCACGGGAATAGGTTTGTCGTTTCCTGAGCGTGGACAATCAACCACAGGGCAGGGCGAAACATATCGGCCTTGATGCGGGGTGCGATGGTAATTCATCCGCATTATATAAGAAAAGCTGGTATTTAGGCGGATCCCGATCATTGCCGACAACGAAACAATTGCCCTTGGAATTGTGGCAAGCCCGGCCTCAGCAGGCCTTTTGGGGCGGAACTCGTGCCATCTTGTTGAAAATTTTTCCTTCTGCGTTTCACGGGTTCCGCGTATTCATGGGTCAGCCCAACTGGGGGGCGATGTCTGCATAGGCCACGGGGGCGGCCGCACGACCTGCGATTTCAACTGCAGGAGAGATGTGCGCCGTCTGTCGATCAGAATGACCGCAAAAGGT
>JAQCLA010000136.1 GCA_027592105.1 Pseudomonadota bacterium
CTCGTAGATGGGGCCGGGGCTTTGGAACACATGGGCCAGATTGCGCACGGGCAAACCGCCAAAGGGGGGGTGTGCGGCCTGCCGCGCGACCAGATCGGCCTTGCGCAGCACCGGCAGCGTGGCCAGTTCCGCCAGCCCCTTGATGGCGGGCAGGCCATTGGCGGCAAGCTGCGTGTTGAGTTGCACCAGTTGATCGGCGGCACGCTGGTCGGCACTGCGCGTTTCAAGCAGATCGAAATGTTTCTTGTGTTCGTCCAGCATCAACTCAACCACCGCTTCCGCCGCCGGTAGCTGCGCACATCGCGAAAGCTTTTCCGGCCTTCCTCGGACATGCCGAGGTAGAATTCCTTTACATCCGGGTTCTCACGCAGATCGGCGGCAGGCCCGTCCATCACCACGCGGCCCGACTCGAGGATGTAGCCGTAGTGCGCAAAGCGCAGCGCCACGTTGGTGTTTTGCTCGGCCAACAGGAAGGTCACCCCCTGCTCTTCGTTCAGCCGCTTCACGATGCCGAAAATCTGTTCCACCAGCTGTGGGGCCAACCCCATGCTCGGCTCATCAAGCAAGATCGTCTCGGGCCGGCTCATCAGCGCGCGCCCGATCGCCGTCATCTGCTGCTCACCGCCCGAGGTATAGCCCGCTTGGCTGGTGCGCCGTTCTTTCAGCCGGGGGAAATAATCATAGACCATCTCCAGATCGGCCATGATGGCGCCCTTACCATCGCGCCGCGTATAGGCACCGGTCAGCAAATTCTCCTCGACGGTCAAATGCTCGAAGCAATGCCGCCCTTCCATCACTTGAATGACACCGCGATCGACCAATTCGGACGGGGTCAAATCCTGAATCCGCTCATCGCGATAAAGGATCGTGCCTTTCGTCACCTCGCCGCGCTCAGAATGCAAAAGGTTCGAGATCGCCTTGAGCGTCGTGGTCTTGCCTGCGCCATTGCCGCCCAAAAGCGCGGTGATCCCGCCCTTGGGAACCTTGAGGCTGACACCCTTTAGCACCAAGATCACATGGTTATAGATCACCTCGATATTGGTGACCTCCAACAGCGTCTCGGCCGCTGCCTGATCGGGGGCAGACCCTCCGCCAAAGCTTTGTTCGGGCTGATCCAGCATTTCCCGGCTCTCCTTGCATCCGGCACCGCATGCGGCCCCGCTTCATTTGGCTGAAGGCGGGCGTGCATGGCCGCGCGCCACCCTTCATCTTTCCAAAAATACGCAAATCCCGGCGGCGACGACCTGCGCCGCCGCCGGGGTTTTCACTCAGCTTTCGTTGCAATTGCGCGGGGTGATCCCGGCCTCGGCGGCATAGGCGGCCGAGTCTTCCAACACCAAGGGCCCCGTCACGCTGTCATCGGGCGCGATGAAGTCGGTCAGCGTGACCCATTCCGTCCCGCTCCACTGGGTCATGATCGCCCGTCCCGTGCCGCCGTGATCGGCACAGCTGACCGCGAACTCAGGCCCGATCATCGGCATGCCCAGAGATTCCATCCGCGCATTGGTCATCTCGAGGGCTTCCATCCCGTCACGCATCATCGCGGGGGTGATGTCGGCCACGCCGTGGATTTCCTGCGCGGTGCGCGCGGCCTCGGCGGCCAGCATCGCGGCATACATGCCACGGGTATAAAGCACCAAGCCAAGGTTGGTGCCATCGCCCGCCGCAAGCCCCGCATCGATCACATGTTGCTGGATCTCGGCAAAGACCGGCATATCGCCCAAACGGTTCATGTTGAGCGCGCGGTAGCCCGCCGCCGCCTGACCAGCCGAGGCGACATCATGATCGGCACCCGCCCACCAGTTGCCGATGAAGTTCTCAAGCGGGTAGCGGATGTTGATCGCTTCTTGGATCGCGACTTGGTTCATCACACCCCAGCCCCAGAACAACACATAATCGGGACGCTCGCGCCGGATTTGCAGCCACTGGTTGCCCTGCTCTTGGCCGGGGCTATCCACCGCCAAAAGGTTCAAGGTAAAGCCATGCTGCGCCGAAAGCGCTTCCAGCGTGCGGATCGGCTCACGGCCATAGGCCGAGTTGTGGTAAAGCAGCGTGATGGACTTGCCGTTGAGCGAACCGCCGTTCTCATCCAAAAGCACGTTGATCATCACCGATGCCAAATCCCAGTAGTTCCCGGGATAGTTGAAGACATGGCTGAACACTTCACCATTCACGGCGGATGTGCGGCCATAGCCCATCGTGTGCAGCGGGATGCCATCGGCGGTTGCACGCGGGATCAGCTGATAGGTGATCCCCGTCGAGAGCGGCTGATAAACCAGCGCGCCATCGCCCTTGGTTGCCTCGTAGCATTCTACGCCGCGCTCGGTGTTATAGGCGGTCTCGCATTCCACCACCCGCACTGGAACGCCACCGATACCACCATCACGCTGGTTGAGAAGCGTGAAGTAATCCTGATAGCCATCCGAGAACGGGGTGCCGCTCGCGGCAAAGGGACCGGTCCGATAGGATAGGTCAGGGAACATCAAGTCGGCAAATGCCGGGCTTGTAAGCATGGCGCCCGCAGCGACCGTTGTCAGCAATTTCTTCATCGAGGTAGTCCTCCTTTGGGTTAATCCGATTTTGTTTCGCCCCGGTTCGATGCCGGGTTTCTCACTTGGCGCCCCCCGTCTCCCTGCGCGGGCCGCATACTTACTTCGGGCGCAAAGCCCATCCCCCCGCTCAATGCGGAAACGGCCAAAGACGCAATTTTTCCTTGGCCAAAGACCAGAGCCGCGCCAGTCCATGCGGCTCGACGATCAAGAAGAACATGATCAGCCCGCCCACGATCACGAATTGGAAATGCGTGGCCAAAGCCGTGTCCCAACCCATCGTGTCGACCAGCAACACCTTCAGCGCGACGGGCAAAAGCACCATGAAAGCCGCACCCGCAAAGCTGCCAAAAAGCGAGCCAAGCCCACCGATGATGATCATGAACAAGACAAGGAAAGATTTCTGGATGCCGTAAGCCTCGCCCACCTCGACCGCACCAAGATAGACGGTGAACAACAGCGCCCCGGCGATGCCCACATAGAATGACGACACCGCAAAAGCCGACAGCTTGGCGCGCAGCGGGTTCACCCCGATAATCTCGGCGGCGATATCCATGTCGCGGATCGCCATCCATTGCCGCCCAATGGCGCCCCGCGTCAGGTTGCGCGCGACCCAAGCCAGCACAAAGACAAAGGCGAAACAAAACAGGTATTTCACCCAAGCCTCGGCATTGGGGCCGGTCACGGCATGGCCAAATAACAGCCGTTCAGGCGCGGTGATCTGCCCCGAGGCGGAATAGTTGTAAAACCACGGCACCTTGTTGAAGAGCCAGACAAGAAAGAACTGCGCAGCTAGCGTCGCGACGGCAAGGTAGAACCCCTTGATCCGCAGCGAGGGCAGACCAAACATCACCCCCACCATCGCCGTCATCGCCCCAGACAATAGCGTGATGGTGACCATGTCCATCCACGGGAATGCGGTCATCAACTTGTAGGAGGTATAGGCCCCCACGGCCATGAACCCGCCCGTGCCAAGGCTGACCTGCCCGCAATAGCCCGTCAGAATGTTCAGCCCGATCGCCGCGATCGCGTAGATCAAGAAGGGGATCAAGATCGCGCTGGCCCAGTAATCGGTGATTACAAAGGGAATGATCCCCAAGCCCACCGCCAGCACGAAATAGTAACGATACCTGTCAAAGGCGATTGGAAAGGTCTGACTGTCATCGGCATAGGATGTCTTGAAATCGCCCGCTTCACGGTAAAACATCAGGCCACCCCCCCTTTAACTTGACCGACGCCCGCCTCGCCCTTGCGCCCGACCGTCAATGTCAAACGGTGCTCTTGGCTTTTGCGTGCTGTTGCGATGCTGGCCATGCTCACACCCTCTCGATAATTTTTTCGCCAAACAGGCCTTGGGGGCGGAACACGAGGAACACGAGCGCCAGCACATATGCGAACCAGTTTTCCGTGGCCCCACCGATCATCGGGCCGATGGCAAACTCGAACAGCGCCTCGCCCACGCCGATAATCAGCCCGCCGATGATCGCACCGGGGATCGAGGTGAAGCCACCCAGCATCAACACTGGCAACGCCTTGAGCGCGATCAGCGACAGTGAGAATTGGACCCCCGATTTCGACCCCCACATGATGCCCGCCACCAGCGCGACGATGCCCGCAAGCGACCAGACCAGCACCCAGACATAGTCAAGCTTGATCCCAACGCTGAGCGCTGCTTGGTGGTCATCGGCCACTGCGCGCATTGCGCGGCCCTGCTTGGTGTATTGCGCGAATGCGATCAGCCCCCCGACAAGGATCGCCGCGACAATCGCCGCCGTGACGTCGAGGTTGTCGATAAAGAACCCATAGCCAAACAGATCAAAGGTCACAGCATCAATACTGTCGTTGATCCCCTGCGGGATACCGACATCGAGGTTGCGGATTTCTGACCCCCACATCAGGTCGCTGACCCCCTCAAGGAAATAAGCAAGCCCGATGGTCGCCATGAACAGGATGATCGGTTCTTGGCCCACCAAATGGCGAAACACGAACTGCTGCGCCAAGATGGCAAAGCCGATCATCACCAAGGCGGTCAGCAAGATCGCGGCAAGCGCTGGTACCTCCCAACCGAAGTAATGAATGTCAGTGCCGAAAATTTCGTTGATCAAATGCCCAAACGGCACGCGGCCTTGCTGGATACCGACCAACGTCATCGCGGCAAAGAGCGCCATGACACCTTGAGCATAGTTGAAGATGCCGGACGCCTTGAAGATCAGCACAAAGCCCAGCGCTACCAGCGCATACATCACCCCGTTCAGCAGGCCGTTGAGCGTGACCTCCATCGCGAAAATCAGTTGGTCGGGCATGCGCGGCCTCCCTCGCTCGGCGTATGTACGCGGTGTGTACGGGCGGTGTACGGGATGTGACGCATCCGCTTAGTCATGGGCGACCCCCAGATAGGCGTCGATCACCTCTTGGTTGGCGCGCACTTCGGCGGGGGTGCCGTCACCGATCTTGCGACCGTAATCCATCACCACGACACGGTCGGACAGATCCATCACCACGCCCATGTCATGTTCGATCAGCACGATGGTGGTGCCGAATTCATCATTCACATCAAGGATGAAGCGGCTCATGTCCTCCTTCTCCTCGACATTCATGCCCGCCATCGGCTCATCAAGCAGCAAGATCTTGGGCTCGGCCACCAGCGCGCGCGCCAATTCCACCCGCTTTTTCAACCCGTAAGGCAGGCGGCCCACGGGCGTTTTGCGGATTTTCTGGATCTCAAGAAAATCAATCACTTCCTCGGCGCGTTTGCGGTTTTCAACCTCTTCTCGCTGCGCGCGCCCCCACCAAAAGGCTTGGTCAAGGATGCTAGCCTTCATATGGTTGAGCCGCCCGGTCATGACATTGTCCAGAACCGTCATCCCCTCGAACAACGCGATGTTTTGGAAAGTGCGCGCAATGCCTTGGCGGGCAACCTGATAGGGCTTCATCGGCGGGCGCTTGGCGCCGCGATAGATCATCTCGCCCTCTTGCGGGTTGTAAAATCCGCTGATCACGTTGAGCATGCTGGACTTTCCAGCGCCGTTCGGGCCGATGATGGCGCGGATCTCGCCTTCGCGGATGTCAAAGCTGATATCCTTGATCGCCACCACCCCGCCGAAACGCAGCGTGATGTTGCGCATCTCCATGACCACGCCACCGATCTTGCGACCGTCTGCGGTGGTGTATCCCTCTTGCGCTGCATCAAGCATCGGCTGCCCCCTCGCCACCATCATTCCGCCGCCACTCTTGCCTGCAACGGCGCGGTGGCTACGGCCGCATCGCGGATCTCAAGCGTCGCGCTGATCTTGCCAAGGCGACCATCCTCATAGGTCACGACGGTTTCGGTGTATTGCTGGGTCTTGCCGGTATAGAGCGCGTCGATCAGATCGGCGAATTTCTCTTCGATGATCCTGCGGCGCACCTTGCGGGTGCGGGTCAATTCACCATCATCAGCATCAAGTTCCTTGTGCAGCACCAAGAAGCGATGCACCTGACAACCCGACAGCATCGCATCACCGGCAAGGTTGCGGTTGACCTCTTCGACATGGGTCTGGATCATGTCCAGCACCCGCGGGTGCCCGGCGAGTTCTTGGTACGAGGCATAGGCGATATTGTTGCGCTCGGCCCAGTTTCCAACCGCCGTCAGATCGATGTTGATCAATGCGGTGCACATGTCGCGGCCATTGCCAAAAACCACCGCCTCAAGGATATTGGGGTAGAATTTCAGCTTGTTTTCAACGTATTTCGGCGCGAATAGCCGTCCGTCGGCCATCTTGCCCACATCCTTGGCCCGGTCGATAATGCGCAGATGCCCGGTGCCGTCCTCGATGAAACCGGCGTCGCCTGTGGCTACCCAGCCTTCGGCATCCTTGGTCGCGGCGGTGCTTTCAGCATTCTTGTAGTATTCGACGAAGACGCCGGGAGAGCGGTAGTAAACCTCACCATTCTCGGCGATGCGGATCTCGACCCCCGGCGAGGGAATGCCGACGGTATCGGGGCGCACCTCGTGATCGGGTTGTTGGGTGATAAAGACCGAAGCCTCGGTCTGGCCGTAAAGCTGTTTCAGGTTCAGCCCCAGCGCGCGGTAAAAATCGAAAATCTCGGGGCCGAACGCCTCGCCCGCTGTATGGCCCACGCGGATGCGG